>QCVC01000025.1:0-18722 GCA_003210515.1 Synechococcus sp. AG-683-B21
GCGTAGAGCCGTCTGTTCATCGCCGGTGGCCAGCACCTGAGCCGTTGGCAGGGCCAAGGTTCTGGCGAGTAGATCCGTTGCCTGCTCTTGGATGATCGATCCTTGCTCGATGCCGCTAGCGCCCATCACAGCGCCATCGAGGGTTAAGTCCGGGTGGACGTTCATTGCTTCGGTGCTACTAACGCGGATGGCGTCCTGGAAACGCTCCACACCTCCGGCTGATGCCAGGTGACAAACACCCGGGCCATACCCATCTCCGACCGGCTCCCAGCGACCGTCTTGCCATCGACCGATGCGGCAACGCGTACTGGTCTGTCCGGCGTCAAATCCTGCGAGCAGCATTACGCCTCCTTGGACTGTCCGCCCTGGCTGGATAGGGTCGCCAGGGCAAACCAGCCAGTGAGTTGGACTTCTGGACGAAAGAAGATCGTGTCGGTGATGCCTTGCACCAACATTCCACTGATGGCAGCCAGGCAAGCAATGCCGGCAAGGGCTTCTGGTCGATCCAGGTGAAGGCTTGCCAAGCCTTTGCGTACCGCAGCATCGAGAAGCCCAAAGCAGGCGATTAGGCCTGGAATCCCCATCTCCACCAGGATTTCAAGGGGGACTGAATAGGCGCTCAGAGCGTTGAACTTGGGCTGTTGATACAGCGGATAAATGCTGTTGAAAGCGGCATTGCCAGGACCGATGCCCAGCCAGGGATGGTCGCGCACCATCTCGGCAGCAGCAAACCAAACGTTGATGCGGAAATTGTTGGAGCTGTCCCCCCGACCAGCCAGAAGACTGCTGATTCTTGTGCGGATGGGCTCGAATTGCGTGGCGGCGATAACAAGCACAACAACACCGAGGAGCAAAACGGCTGACGGGAGTAATCGTCGCCAGATCAACGGCCATGTTTGTGTGCTGCGCACCAAGAGCAAAAGCACAACAACCGAAAGGCCTGCGATCAGCCCTAACCACCCTCCGCGGCTGTAGGTGAACATTGTGGCGACGGTGGTGAGCACCAAGGTGACACCTGCAAAGAGCCGACAACCAATCCCTTTCCAGCGCAAGAGGGCAATAGCCGCGAACGGCAGCAAGGGCAGCAAGTAGCCGGCCAGCAGATTTGGGTTGCCCAGGGGTCCGTAGATCCGGATAGTGCCGGCACTCATGGAGTTTGGATCAGCCCAACGCGCCAGTTCTTCAGTGCTGGCATAGAGCTGCCTGAGAGCAAGAACACTGCTTAGGAGTCCACCGCAGAGCAAGCCAGCCAGGAGGCGGTCCCACCACTTCTGGTGATGGATCAGCAGCTTGTGGGTTAAGGCATAAACCCCGAGGTAGCTCAGGAGTTTCAACAGTCCTTTTGTCGCTGCGATCGGCACAGGCGAGACCCCTGTGGCCAGAACGGCCACTCCCAAATTGATCAGGAGCCACATAGTGATTTTGTCGATCGCAGCGGCCGGCGTGGCGAGGCTCCAAAGCACCCAGAGAAGGCCGCTGCTCAACAACAAAAGTGCGAGCCCCGAACGCGTGAAGAACGGCAGACCGCCGAGCAGAACGAACAAAATGCAGCCTGCCAGTGGCTCCAATCTGTGCAGAGTTGCAGGGCCTGCCTTTAGGAGGCCCTGCCAGCGCAACAGAATTGGTATCAAGCGACTGGACACATCCGTTGCGGGCATCCTTCAGGCGTCTGGCGTTGGAGCATTGCCTGGATTATCGATCTCCTGCCAGCGCTGCTCCAACACTTCGATTGGAGGTTGATGGGCGTGGTTGCGACGAAAGAGCACGCGATACACAGGAAGCTTCTGATCCA
Source organism: Synechococcus sp. AG-683-B21 (assembly GCA_003210515.1). Lineage (GTDB taxonomy): Bacteria > Cyanobacteriota > Cyanobacteriia > PCC-6307 > Cyanobiaceae > Parasynechococcus. Next base: position 1,793 of record QCVC01000025.1, read on the forward strand.
TCACATAACGCTCCCGCTCGGTTGGCACCGATAAGGGGTTCGTTCTTCGCCAGGGTTGCGCATCACCTTCAGGGCGGTCGAAACAACCAGACAGTTCTGTGAGGGCCACCATCGGATCAATCACCTCCCGTACATCACTCTGGATAAAGAAGTCTTTTCCGGGCTGAAGGGCCGAGGCGATTGCCATGAGGAGGCGGGGTTGTAAGACCCGGCGTTTGCGATGGCGTCGCTTGAACCAAGGGTCTGGAAACTGAATGGAGACCCGGTGTAGACGATCTTTGGGCAGCGCTTCCATCCACCCTTCCAGGCTGATGTTGGCGTTGCAAAACAACACCCGTACGTTCCCGTGGGGGCTCTCAAGAGCTTCACGATCGGCAGGAATCACCAGGGGGCGACGAATTTCAACCCCGATGTGATTCCAATCAGGATGACGGTCGGCCAACTCAAGAATGCAGCGGCCCCGTGCGCAACCGATGTCGAGATGGATGGGGTGCTCAGGGTGAGTGAAGAGTTCGCTGGGTGGGGGCAACCGCAGGGGCAGCTGAAACGAACGACTGAGGGGATTGACGTGCTGTCGCAAGGGCCTATCGGTTGCTCGAGCCTGAGATCGGGGCATAACGAAGCAGCCCCCAGCAGGCGGTGTAGCCATGCAAATGGGTGGTTCCCGCGACGGGGCCGATCTCACCGTTGCAGAAGGCACCAGCTATGGGTAAATCCGGCATCACGCTGCGGCCCAGGTTCACATCGCCGTCCGGGGAGCCGAACAGGCCTTGGCCGCGGCCGAGGCAAGCCATCAGCAGTCCGAACCTGATCGGCTCCTCTACCTCACCCATGTGTTGGTTGAGCAGGGCAAGGGCCTCTTGACGGGAGGCTTCGGCTTCCCGCAAATGAAACTGAACGTTCTGGCCAGCACGTACCCGCTCGGCTACAGCCACCGCGCCATTGTTGGGGTCGACACCAATCAAGTTGCGAATCAAAAACGCGCTGTCTTTGGGTTGAACGCCTGCGGTTGGTAGTTGGAGGTTGCGGCGCTCAATACCAAGAAAGAGCGAGTGCCGCACCAACTCTCGTTCCGGTTCGCTCAGGTCGGCAAGAACCCGTTGCAGACAGGCCACTGGACTCGACGTTGTGGTCCCGTCGTTGAGCTCGAGCAGAACATTGCGTTGAACCTGTTCGATGGCGAAGACTGGTCCAATCGGACGACATCCTTGGGCGACCACGGTGTCGAACAACCAGTCGCCGCCGATTGAGCAGACCGCTGCACCCGTCACCACGTTTTGGTCGACCAGAAGCGAGCCATGGGGGGCGTTGTGGGGAGCTGCGATGCCACCGATCTTTTCTGCTTCTGGATAGGCGTAATCCAAACCACTGATCAGGTCGTTGATGCCTCGGCAGCTGGGATCGATCAGAACGATTTGGCTGCGGCTTGCATCGGGACGAATGCCCACCCAGTCCTGCCAGTTGATGGAGGCTCCATCAAGGTCTGGTAACTGATCGGTGCTGAGAACGCTGGTTTGAATGTCAGCTCCCGGGAGACACAGCAGCGTCACGCTGAGGGCCGGCCCCTGTTCGAGCTCGGAGGCATGGCCATCCGCGTTGGTCCCGACCACACCTCCGCCTGCGCATCCAAACCAGTGTTTGGCACGTAGGCCGTTCTGGAGCATCGGCAGCAAACGGGGCAAGTCGCTGGCGTAGCCAGTTGAAACGAAGACAAGGGCTAGATCCGCCTCTCCACGGCGGCCCACCTGATTCACCACATCACGAACCGCCTCATCGAGGGATGGTTTGGATGACAAGCCAGTGCGGCATTGGGGCGCTGGGGAAGCGCCTTGCAGCCAGCTGAAGGGAGAGAACGTCGGCATGGATTGGACCTTATCAATCCTGCAGGGCAGCCGGGTGCGTCGATAATGGCGCCAACTTCAAACCCATCTGTGAACGAGCTGTCTTACCGCGCATTGGTGTGGCTGACTTACCGGCTGGCTGCCACGTTTGCGGTGGGTCTGCCCCTCGTCTTGTTGGTTTGGTCTGCATGGCGGCGCGACGCCATGGTTTTGCGTCTGCTTGGCCTGTACTGGAAAGTGGCCAGCTTGATGGGAATCAGTGTGCTGCTGCTGGTGGACGCGCGACCGCTCGGATATCTCACGGCAGTTGTGGCTCCAGTGCTGATGGTGGTGAGTGTGTGGTTCTGGGTGGATCTCAATGAAGAACTTGCTGATCAGCCGGCGTGGAAAGCTCTACCGCTCACTGTTCGCTTGTGGCGCTGGGCGTTGAGTGGCTTTGGTGTCATCAGCGTGGCGATGACCACCACGGGCCTCAGCTGTTTACAAGGGGGGCAAACGGCGAGCTGTTTGGCATGGCTTGAGGCGCCTCAGGGCTTGCACGGCCTCGCGGCAACGGTGTTTGATTTCATTTTTGGCGGGCAGTGGACTGAAGCGTTTGCCGCTTTTGTGGGCTATGTGGCGTTAGTGGCTTACTTGGCTGGCTTGCTGCAGTGGCTGTTGATCCGTCTACCGCGCTACGGACGCGTTGCAGGGGATTTTTGATGACCGATGTCGAACTGGTTTCTCAGCTTGAAGAGCGCAGTCGGAGCCATGGGGATCGGGTGGTGCGCCTGATGGGTGTCGTGGGAGCGGAGCCCTTTGAACTGTTGATTTTTCGTGGTTTTAGTAGCAGCACAACCCATCCCACACGATTCGATCCCGATGCTTCGGTGCTTCCGGATGGCACCGTCCTTGATCGTGCTGAGCTGTTAATGGGGCCGATCATGCCTGGCGATGAGCATGTCTTGGCAGGACCGATGTCTCCGACTGAGTTGCTAACTCAAGCCAGTTGGTAATCCCCTCTCTTCAGCACGTCAATGCAACGCCCGCATAGGTCGGGATGGTCGGCGTGCTGACCAACGTCGGCTTCGTAGTGCCAGCAGCGACTGCACTTGCTGCCGCGGGCATGGGCCACTTCAATCAAAGCTTGCTCATTGTCTTGACTGGCCAAGAGCTCTGCCCATGGTTCTCCGCCAATTTGGAGTTGAGAGACCAGCAGCCAATCGCGCAGGCCATCAACTTCAGCATCACCGTGCTCATCGAGCCATTGCAGAGCGGTTTGGAGTTCAGGGCTGTGGGCTTCTAAACGAACGGCTGCTTCCAGGGAAGCGCCGAGTTCCTGTTGGTTGCGGCAGTCCTCCAGCAACTTGTTCACCGCTGTTCGGAGCTGGCGAAGGTGCTGCACTGGAGCTGTCAGTGCCGGGTCTCGCCAATCGGCAGGAACACTGGGCCAGCCGTTTTGGAAAACCGACGTATGGGGTACTGGATAGGGAAGATTTTGCCAAATGTCTTCTGCCATGTGGCAGAGGACGGGAGCGATCAGGCCAGCCAGTCGTTCAATAATTAAGGCCATGACCGTTTGACAGCTTCGCCGGCGCCGATCATTAGGCGCGCTTACATAAAGACGATCCTTGGCGATATCTAGATAAAAGTTTGATAAGTCGGAAACGCAATAGTTCTGGAGCAGTTGAAAGAAGCGATAAAACTCAAAATTCTCAAATGCTGCATTGATGTCGTCCAGCACTTCCGCTGAGCGTTGAAGCATCCATCGATCGAGTAGGGGTAGCTCATGGACTGGAATTGCATCCTGGGTTGGATTGAAATCATGCAGGTTGCCGAGTAGATAGCGGCTGGTATTGCGGACTTTGCGATACACGTCAGCCAGCTGTCGCAGGATTCCTGCTCCGATGGGAACGTCGGCTGAATAATCCACTGAACTCACCCAAAGACGCAAAACATCTGCACCGTAGGGAGGGTCTTGTTTTTGATTTTTACCCCCAGCAATGATCACCATTGGGTCCACCACATTGCCCAATGATTTGCTCATTTTGCGACCTTTCTCATCCAGGGCGAAGCCATGGGTGAGAACGCGTTGATAGGGAGCATGGCCATTGACGGCCACGGAGGTGAGCAGAGAGCTCTGGAACCAGCCACGGTGCTGGTCGGAACCCTCTAAGTAAAGATCTGCTGGGTAACTGAGGTTGTCGCGTTGGCTAGCAACAGCGGCCCAACTGGAGCCTGAGTCGAACCACACATCCATCGTGTCCGTGCCTTTCTGCCATTGGTCGGCTTCGCTTGCGTAGGCCGCTGGTAGGAGCTCCGATTCATCTTTTTCCCACCAAACATCTGCGCCATGGTCAGCAATGAGGCCCTGGATATGAGCCAAGGTGTCGGCGTTGAGCAACACCTCGCCATTGGTGCGGTTGTAGAAGACCGGAATCGGAACGCCCCAGGTGCGCTGGCGGGAGATGCACCAGTCACCGCGCTCCTTCACCATCGATTCGATCCGGTTTCGACCTGATGCAGGCGTCCAATTCACCTTGTCGATGGCATCGAGCGCATCGTCACGGAATCCATCGATGGAGGCGAACCACTGCTCGGTAGCTCGGAAGATCGTCGGTTTTTTGGTGCGCCAGTCGTAGGGGTAGCGATGGCCGTAGGGCTCATGCTTCAGCAGAGCGTCAGCCTGCTCAAGGGCCTCGATGATGGCTGGGTTGGCATCCTTCAGCACATTGAGGCCGGCAAAGGGCCCGGCGTCCTCGGTGAGGGTGCCCGCCTCGTCGACAGGACAAAGCACCGGCAAGCCATTTTTCTGGCCGGTATGGAAGTCATCCACGCCATGGCCCGGTGCGGTGTGAACGAGGCCAGTCCCTGATTCGGTGGTGATGTATTCGCCGCCAATCACGATGGGGCTTGTCCGGTCCAGGAGGGGGTGGCGATAGATCAGGCCAGCCAACAACGAACCTTTGACCGTGGCTTTTCGCTTTAAAGGAAGGGCGAGTGTTCCACTCAGGGACTCAATCAGGTCTGCTGCCACGAGGAGCAGACGACCGCTGCCGTCATCGGCGAGGGCGTAGTCGAGGCGCTCGTTGACGGATACCGCCAGATTGGCGGGGAGGGTCCAAGGGGTTGTGGTCCAGATCGCAACCTGAAGGGTTTTGCCAAGTTCCTCGGCTTGGCTGGGGAGAACGATGCCGTCTGCTTGCAAAGCGTCGCGCAGGACCGCTGGAAGTTCGACGGCGGGGAATGCGGCGTAAACGCTTGGGCTGGTGTGGCCGTCGGGATATTCCAGTTCCGCTTCGGCGAGGGCTGTGCGGGAGCTGGGGCTCCAATGCACAGGTTTCAAGCCGCGATAAATGTGCCCCTTCAAAACCATGTCGCCGAAGACTCGGATCTGAGCGGCTTCGTAGTCCTTTTGCAGGCTGAGGTATGGCTGATCCCAGTCAGCCCAGATTCCCCAGCGCTGGAAGCCTTTCATTTGCCCTTCCACTTGCTTTCGGGCGTAAGCAGCAGCCTTTTTGCGCAGCTTGATTGGAGTCAGCGCCTGTCGTTGCTCCTGATCCATCGACTGCAGCACTTTCAATTCGATGGGTAGGCCATGGCAGTCCCAACCCGGGACAAACCGAACCCGGCGCCCCTTCAAAATTTGGTGCTTGTTGACGATGTCTTTGAGCACCTTGTTAAGGGCGTGGCCCATGTGTAAGGCGCCATTGGCATAGGGAGGCCCGTCGTGGAGGGTGAAGGTCGGCCCTTTGTTGGTTAAGCCAAGCTTGAAATCAATCCCGTGTTCCGCCCAAAAACTCTGAAGTTCAGGCTCCCGTGTGACGGCATTGGCACGCATCCCAAAGCTGGTTTGCAGCAAGTTGAGGGTGTTTTTGTATGAGGGACGTTCCTCTGCGGCACCGCGTGTTTCTTTATTCACAGGCTCTCTGGTCTGATTGAAGAATTATCGGGCTTCGCCTTCACTCTCTGGTGCACTTGTGGCCGGTGTGGTTTCAGGTGTTTCTTCGGCCTGGGCTTCAGAGGAGGAGCTGGGCCCAGGCTCAGCTTCAGCAGCATTGGAGGGTTCCAGCTCGGGTCGAACCCATTTTTTTGAGGTGACTCCTGATTTTCCGGCCGGTTTCAGTTGTTTGACGATCCCGGTCAGGCCTTCCCCCAGGCTTGCCACAGCGGAGCCCAGTTGCTGCAGGTTGTTGAGCCAGTGGTCTGGTGATCCAAGTTTTTTTTGCTCGTCATCGCTTAGAGCGCGCCACCGCGATTGCCCCACTTCGGCACTGAGTCGGCTGATCAAGAGACTGCCGCAAAGCACGGCAAGCATGGGAGCTCCTCGCATCCGGTCGCTGCTGGTGACCAGTACAAGGCCGAGGATCAGCACAACCGCTCCCCACACCCCGTCTCGTGGACGGCTTAGCTCCACAGCGAGCAGTGGGAGGAGAAGTAAAGCGAGGCCGAACAGCAGGCAAATGTCTCCGCTGAGGGTTGCGAGCATGGTTCGACGCTGCGAATCGCTTCCCCCATTCTGCGGCGCTCCTTAAAGTGTGTGCACTGCCCACCTGGCGGAATTGGTAGACGCGCTGGTTTTAGGTACCAGTGACTTCGGTTGTGCGAGTTCAAGTCTCGCGGTGGGCATTTCTTACCTACGTTGTGTTGGAGGAAAGTTTTCATGCGTTGCCTGACCACCGGATGACCCAGACCCCTGCTCAAAAACAGGAGAAACGTCTGGCCGGAGCTGGGTATCGCTCTGTTCCTCGCGAATTTGTTGATCCGCCATCGGCTTGGAACCCCACGGTGGGTTTGTTTTTTGGTGGATATGCCCTTGCTGCACTCACCATTTGGGGCTGGTTTCTAGGGGGGTGGCCCTTGCCCCTGTTGTTGTGTACAGGCTTCTTAGCGCTGCACCTTGAAGGCACGGTCATCCACGATGCCTGCCATAACGCAGCCCATCCGAATCGTTGGATTAACCAACTCATGGGCCACGGTTCTGCGTTGTTATTGGGTTTTAGTTTTCCTGTTTTTACGCGCGTCCATCTTGAGCATCATTCCCATGTGAATGATCCCCACAACGACCCAGATCACATCGTTAGTACGTTTGGCCCTCTCTGGCTCATTGCTCCTCGTTTTTTCTATCACGAATGGTTTTTCTTTCAGCGTCGCCTTTGGAAGCGCTGGGAGTTAATGCAGTGGGGTTTTGAACGCAGCATCTTTTTAGTGATTGTTCTGGCTGCGATTCGTTTTGATTTCCTCCCATTTGTTTTTAATTGCTGGTTTGCTCCAGCCCTAATGGTGGGTGTCACTCTTGGGCTTTTCTTTGACTATTTGCCCCATCGACCCTTTACATCTAGGAACCGCTGGACGAACGCGAGAATTTATCCCGGTCAACTGATGAATTGGTTAATTATGGGACAAAATTATCACCTAGTTCATCATCTTTGGCCTTCTATTCCATGGTTTGAATACAAGCCAGCCTATGAAGCTACGAAGCCATTGCTTGATTCGAAGGGTTCTCCGCAACGTTTGGGTATTTTTGAAACCCAACGGGATGGTTACAACTTTCTTTACGATATTTTGGTTGGCGTGAGAAGTCACAAACGACGTCGAGGAAAGATGCGTCGTGTTGCAAAAGTGTTGCCAGCTCGTCGCATGCAGCGTGGCTGGCTCTCATTTGTCGACTCCCTGGCGATTAAAACTGAACCAAAACGCTGGAAATCGTTCTGAAAAATTTGTTTAATCAGCCAATATTTTGGGTACTCGGAAGAAGTCTCCTTCTCTTTGAGGAGCTTGATTCAGAATTTCTTCGCGCACAGGCGTCGGATCCACGCCGTCTTGACGCGTCACATTCGTGACTTCCACAGCTCGTGTGGTTTCTGGCACGCCTGTTGTATCGACCTGCTCCAGTTGACTCACATAGCCCAGGATGGATTCCAGTTGCCCTGTGTAGGTGGCGATTTTGTCGTCGGGAAGGTTGAGGCGGGCCAATTTGGCGACCTTGCGGACGTCATCGGCGGAGATATGGCTCATGGGTCGCTCAAAAAACTACGAAGATCTTCGCTCAACGCGGTGGCAGCTGTCTCGATGATGGCCGCTCCATGGTCTGCTGTTGCCAGCGATGGATGGGATCCCATGCGGCCGTCTGGATGGCGGCGACGAAAGTCATCAGGACCGTGGATGGGTCCAGCCGGTGCTGGATCCTCCAAGGGGCGCTGTTTGCTTTGCAAGCTTGGTTCCACCTGAAGCGTGACGGCGATTTCACTTGGTGTGGCGTGATGACCTTCTTTGTCGCCGTAAAGATCACGGGCTTGCCGCATCACTGGGCCCGCCATAAACCAATTTGAGAGACGACAGCGCAGGTGAGGCGTTGCAGGGAGGCCGCGACTTGCTGCTGTGCCGTGGGCCTGGGCAAAGGCCGCTTTGGTGGTAGCAATGTTTCCACCGTGGCCATTGATCACGAATACTCGTTCAAAGCCATGGCGCGCTAGCGACAAGACGAGGTCTTGCATGACCGCCAGCAGTGTGGCGGGTTGCAAGCTCATCGTTCCGGCAAATCCCAGATGATGCTCAGCCATGCCAAAAGCTTGGGCCGGCGTGACAAGAACACCGGTTCGCCGGCCGACTTCGAGGGCGATGGCTTCCGCTGTTAACGCATCGGTTCCAATGGCGCCCGTTGGACCGTGTTGCTCCGTGGATCCCAGCGGAATGATCACGCCTTTGCAGGTTTGGAGATACGTTTCCACTTCAGGCCAACTTCGCAGTGCTAATCGGATGTCGTCCGTGCTGTCAGCAGTGTTGGGAAGCGAAGCAGGCATCTCAAGGGATGGTGGCGTGTTGATCGATCGGGTTGTTAGGCCCTGAAATACAACTAATGGGCCGTGCCGTTGCCGTCGTACTTATCGGTGTTGTAGTAACCGCCGCGGGTGCCAAAGAACAAGCAGGCCAAGGGAAACAGCACAATGCTGGCCAAGAGCACTGTTCCGAGATTGAACCCAGTTAAAGCGGCTTCCATCAATGTGCACCCATCTCTAACCATTTTGGGTCTGTTCCAGGCTTTGTGGGCCGACTTTTAGGAACTCAAGAACAATCGTTGATTCTGAGTCGCTTTTTTGTTTGTAGGCGCAGCTCTAGATAGGGGAGAAAGCGGGTTCCTTGAAATATTTCTCTCCAAATAGATTGATAGGCATCGATTTTTTGATGATTTAGTTGATTAATTTTACAAAAGACTTGCTTCTCGGTGATGCGATTGAAGCTTTTTTCGACAATATTCTTGATTTGGCATTGACGAAGGAATTTCTCATAAGCTTTTATGTAGCGTTTGTTGAAAGATTTCTTTGAAAGGATTGATTTGAAGAATTGTCGCTCTTGGCGACTCTCTTTTGGCATGATCCAGCCGTGGCGATTGGTTTTAAATGGTTCTGGATGCTTGGCAGCCCTAGGTTCAAAGAGTCTTAATGAATATTCCAGCTCGCTGCGAACAATCTGATGCAGAATCCATGCTGAGTTTTGTGATTTATTGAGATGTTGGTGTAATTTATTCACTTTTCTTAGGTGTTGAGGGAGGGATGCATTTGTATGTAGTTTGTTGGCATCATTCATCCACTTAATTTCTTTGCCATCGTTACCAACAAAAACGGCTTTCTCTGGAGATTCCACGTCGGGCACATGTGCTCGAAGTTTGCGTAATGGTATTGAGTAGTTGAAAATACTTTTCCCCTGTGATTTTTTTAGGTCAATCTTGGCCCTTGTTAGGTCTGTAAAACATGCCTGATGGCTTTGCCCATAGGTGCAAAGCCAATTGGTAAACATCAAATCAAATCGATCGAATCGTCTGAGGTAACTCGCAATCGATCGGTTCGGCTTGTTGGAGAACCAGTATTCGTCGATATCGACCACGAGGCAATGGCTGGAGTCGGTGCGTTGCGACGCCTCATCTATTAGTGCCGCATAGGAGCCGCTTTGCCGATGGAGACGTTGAGGTTGATCGGTGTTGTAGATAAAAATTTTCGGATATATCTTGGCAATTTTCTTGAGAATGGCTGGAGTATTGTCTTGGCAATTATTGATCCCGATAAATATATTGCTGAATCCCAAGTAAAGATAGTGGTGAATGAACTGGGCGATATAGCATTCTTCGTTGCCTGTAATGCTGATGATATCGCAACTGTTTGGTGTGATTGTTTGCCTGCTTCTTAGTCGTGCAGAAGCAGCTTGAACTGTGTTCGTGGGCTCGTCTTTGAGGTAAAGTTTCTGGATGCCGAATGGTCGCATAAGTTCTGACCTGATATGGCATTAAGCGATCGTTTTAAAGCTTACGAGCTTGATTGGCTGGTACCCATTGTGGTGTCGCTCATTTCAAGCCATTTTCTCAGCCATCCCGTGAGCCAGATGAAGGGCAATGTGTCGGCAAGGGCAGCTAACACTTTGAACAAATATCCGCCCACGATGAAGCTGCCAAGTTGTGGAATGAGTGGACTCTCCGTATCGATGGGCAGGACATGGGCTCCGTAGTGGCTGATTAACACCACGGCAGTCGTATCGACGAGTTGACTCACCAGAGTGGAGCCGTTGTTGCGGAGCCAAAGGGCTTTGCCGTTGGTGAGCTGTTTCCAAAAGTGGAACAGGCGCACATCAATGAATTGAGCCGTGAGGTACGCCGCCATGGAGGCCCCAATCGCGCCAAAGCTGAGTTCTTGGATGGTGCGGAAGGTGCTGTCATCGCTCCCTGGTAAGCCCGGTAATAGGCCTCCAAGCCAGAGGATGAGCACAACCCAGCCATTGAGCAGTAACCCCACCCACACCAACTGGTTGGCTTTCTCTTCTCCCCACAACTCACTGATCAGGTCTGTGCAGAGAAACGTGATTGGGTAGGGGAGCGCACCAATGGCAACAACGATTGGCCAGGTGCCGATGTGCCCGAGTTGTAGGAAGCGTGTGAGTCCAAGGATGTTGAGCATCCCTAGTGTTCCCAAGAACAGGCCCGCCAGCACTAAAAAAGTGCTGTCCCGTCGGGCTTGGAGTGTTCTGGACGTGTGATCGGTTGAGGCGGGCATGCGCTCGGAGAGTTAAAGGCGTCGTGGCTGAATCGCTGGTCGGCCCTACGCCATTGTGTTCTTCAAAAAACATTGACCCAACGTTTGTGCTGACTTCCCCTTTGCACAGATGTCTAGCTTGAAAGGTGGATCAGTTGAATTTGGCATCGTTATTCAGAGCGACATCACGCAAGCTCTCCCGTTTTCATTCTTCTCCCGTGCAGCTGAATTGGTCGGACCAGACCTGGTGGGCTGCAGGTTGGTGAAACGGCAGACGGATGGAACGTTGTTGTGGGGTGTGATTGTGGAAACGGAGGCGTATTCGCAGGAGGAGCCTGCCTGCCATGGCTTCCGCCGCCGTACCCCAAGCAATGAAACGCTGTTTGGTGAGCCGGGGCGGTTTTATGTGTACGTGAGCTATGGCATTCATCACTGCGTCAATGTGGTGACGGATCGCTCTGATTGGGCCAACGGTGTTTTGCTTCGGTCGATCGCGATGCCAGGTGAGCTAGAGCGGGTGGCCGCTGGTCCAGGACTGCTGGCTCGGCGTTTTGGTCTTGATCGGGGAGATGACAGTTGTCCGGTAACGGGCGAACATGACGTCTGGCTGGCACCAAGACCGGCATCCCTCGCTAGCCCAGTGCTTGTGACCACAACGCGAATTGGAATCTCTCAGGGGCAGGAGCTCCCCTGGCGTTGGTATTTACAGCTGAGTCGCAGCATTAGTCGTCGTGCCACCGGGAATCGCCAGCCATCCCTTGATCAGGCTTGGTCACCGTGTGATGAGGGGACGTTATGAGCGGTTGGCATCACCGTCACATCCTCGATCTGGCCTCATTCTCTCGGGATGATTTTGCCTCGATCCTTGAGCTGGCTCAACGGTTTCGATCCCTTCCCGTCACGGGTGTGCGCAAGTTGCCGGCGCTGCAGGGACGTCTTGTGGCCACGCTGTTTTTTGAGCCCAGTACCCGCACGCGAAGCAGTTTCGAATTAGCGGCAAAGCGGCTCTCAGCCGATGTCATGAGTTTTTCTCCCTCAAGTAGTTCCCTGAGTAAGGGAGAAAGTGTTTTGGATACCGCTCGCACCTACGTCGCTATGGGTGCTGACGTGTTGGTGGTTCGTCATCGCTCCACATCCGTTCCTCAGCAACTTGCCGCTGATTTGGATCAGCTGGGGGAGCGCACCGTGGTGCTGAATGGAGGAGATGGTCTCCATAGCCATCCAAGTCAGGGTTTGTTGGATCTGCTCACCCTGGCCCGTTACTTCGATGCCCAGAAGCCAACGCCACAAGCTTTAGACGGTAAAAAAATCGTGATTGTTGGAGACATCCTGCATTCCCGCGTCGCCCGCTCCAATCTTTGGGCACTGACTGGTTGTGGCGCGGATGTGGTGCTGTGTGGGCCTAGCAGTTTGTTGCCTGAGGAGTTTGCTGCGTTTGTTGATGCCCCACCGCCAGGGCTGTCGCGCGATCCCGTCGCTCAGCGCGGAAAGGTCACCGTTGAACGCCGTCTTGAACAAGCTTTGCCCGGTGCCGATGCAGTGATGACACTGCGACTCCAGAAGGAGCGCATGACACAGCAGTTGTTGACCAGCCTCGAGCGCTACCACCGGGACTATGGCTTGAGCCACGCGCGCCTTCAATTGTGTGGTCGACAGGTTCCCGTTCTTCATCCAGGACCTGTGAACCGGGGCGTTGAGATGACGAGTCAGTTGTTGGATGACCCATCCGTGTGCCTTGTGGAAGAGCAAGTTAGGAATGGGGTTCCTGTTCGCATGGCGCTGCTTTATTTGATGGCAGCAGCTGAGTCCGCCGCGGAATCCTCATTGGTGTCGATCAGCTCTTGAGTGTTCGAGATTTGAGTAGTCGATAGGCCTGAGATTTCCTTGGAGTAGTACTCCATCGCTGCTTGCAAGGCCGCATCTGGTGAAGCAATGGAAGGCCCTTCACCGGCGCGCATTGGAAAGTGGGCGTCCGCAGCATTGAGAGCCATGTGCTGGCTTGGCATGCCCGTTAACAACATGGACGCCCGCTGCCGAGTTAGTAGAGCAAAAATCCACTTTGTGGCGAGGGAGACCCGTTGCTGCATGTCGTGGATGAGCCCTAAATGCACTCCAGCCCAAAGCAGCACTCCAATCAGGCCTGAGAATTTGAGGCTTCGCAAGTCGGCAACTGCGCTCGACCCATCGACAATGGCCATGCTCCCAAGATCTAAATATCGAAACTTCGGGCGTGGACGACCGGCCACCACTGCGGCAATGTCTTTGCCAATAAAGCTGCCTGCCTGTTTGGCGGGTGCTGCCATGCCAGGGAGGGGGTGGCCATCTTGGGTGTGGCTGTAGCTGCAGAGATCACCGGCGATGCGAATTTCAGGATGGCTGGCAATGGAAAAGTCAGGTGCCACCACAACACGTCCGCCACGATCCACGCTGCAACCTGTTGCGGCTTCTAACGCTTGACCAAGGTGTGAGGCACGAACACCTGCGGTCCAAATCACAGTGGCGGCTCGAATGCATTGCTCTCCATGAGGAGTGTTCACCACCACTTCCCCTGGGCGCATGCTTTGCACACGACTTTGCTGCAGGAATTCCACGCCCGCTTTTTGCAGTGCCTGTAGGGCTTCTTTGGAGAGCTCCTCAGGCATGCTTCGCAGCACTTTCTCTCCCGGGTCAATGAGGAGAATTCGGGTTTTGGTTGGATCCAGCTGCTGGTAGGCATCCTTCAGGGACCATCGCAGCATTCGAGAAGCGGCGCCGGCCATTTCGCAGCCACTGGCACCACTGCCGATCACAACAACGGTTTGAAGAAATTGCCGTGCTTCGGGATCAGGAGTTTGCTCCGCTTGCTCCATCGCCATGAGCAGGCGTCTGCGGATTTCTTCGGCGTGCTCAAGGATTTTCATCGGTGGCGCAAAGGTGCGCCACTGGTCTTTTCCGAAAAAGCTGCTGCCAGATCCCGTTGCGAGCACGAGATGGTCGTAGCTCAGTGTCTTTCCGTTGAACACGATTTGGTGTTCATCGGGGATCAATGCGGTGACTTCGCCGAGCAGGATTTGCACGTTTGGTTGCTTCCCCACGAGCTCGCGTAGGGGTGTTGCGATGTCGCCACTGGCGACCAATCCCGTTGCGACTTGATAGAGCAACGGCTGGAACAAATTGAAATTGCGTTTGTCGATCAGGGTGATGCGCACCTCTGATTGAGCCAAGGCCCGACAAGCCTGAATGCCAGCAAAGCCACCACCAACGATCACCACATGGGGCGCATGGCGAAGCCGCTCTTCAGGCGGTTCGAGTTCCAGAAAGTAGTGATCGCCGGCCATGGATGGCAGCAGAGGAGCCAATCCGAAGGGTTTGGAGCTCCAATGAATTTGTCTGCGTTACGAGTGGTGTGCTGTTAAAGCAGCTTGAAGGCCTCAAGAAAGAGGCCATACAAAAAGCCGATTCGGCTGAGGTCTAACAGTTGTTCTGGGAGCGTCCATGACGCTCCCGACCTGCGAACGCGACGCAGGGTGAATTCGGTTCCAAGAACCACAATCAGCGATGCCACGGGATCCATTTGGGAGAGAACACCCGCGACGGACGTCACAGCACTCCCCAACAAAAAGCCGCTGAAAAGAGCAATGGCGAGGAGCGACAACCTCCGCCATGGATTTTGTGTCCACTGCTCAAGACGATTGATCGCTTCGCCCCATTGGGTTTGAAGGCGAGTGGATTGGAGTCGTCGCAAGGGTCACACTCCCGATTCAGATGAAGCCCATGAGGCAGGAACCAGGGATCCCCATCACCCGGCCAATGTTTTGAACCCTGTCTACCTCAAACGTTTGGACCCGACCGGTTTCATGCGCGACTGAACGACAATTCCACCAAAAGAGCCCGTGTTCTGCCTGGGCTCCAGGATCGCGATGCGTTCGGCCCTATTTGGACTCAGCTTTCGCTTTGCGGGATGATTTGCCTTCGAGGAGCTCTAAAAGAGCTTCCATTTGTGCCATGACCCCGCGAACTTCTCCCGCTTCAGGCAAGAGGCCGTCTTCCATCACGCCTTGATGCATTTCACGAAGCTCCTGCCGGATGTAGCGCAGGTGGCTCACGACCTGCTCGCGTTTCGACTGCGACATCGATCACAGGGGGGGGATACTTACCTCCCCTTTTACCCCATAGGGGGTTAAGGCCGTCGGATTTGTTGGTGACCAACAGCCCAAGCCATAGCCAGCGCTGTAAAGGTCAGCAGTGCTGCTGGGCGGGCCAAGGTGCTCAGAAACACCACAGAGCCGAGCGCCAGCAGGAGGGGGATGTGGCGTCTCATTTGAGTGGAGAATAGGGGACTCGAACCCCTGACCTCTGCGGTGCGATCGCAGCGCTCTACCAGCTGAGCTAATTCCCCGTCAGCAAACGCTAGCTGTCAGGGATTGCGTCAAACTGGAGCATGGCGCTTTGCGAAAGCTGATGGTTACGCCGGAACAGCTCGAAGCCTTTGATGACGCCACGACGGCGGAGCTGGCACGGCGTCTTGAAGACGACGATTACCGCACCCCCTTCGACAGCCTTAAGGATTGGCATCTGTTGCGAGCCTTGGCCATTCATCGGCCTGAGTTGACCCTCCCGTATCACCATCTAGTGGATCAGGAACCGTTCGATGAGGACTGACGAAATACCTGGTCCGTTGGCTGGGCGGCATGTGCTCGTGGCGGCCAGCGGAAGTATCGCTGCGGTGAAAACACCGTTATTGGTGAGTGCTCTGGTTAAAGCTGGGGCGGTAGTGCGCTGTTTGGTCACCCCCAGTGCTGAACGCTTAGTCAGTGCAGTCGCCCTCGCAAGCTTGAGTCGCCATCCCTGCTACTGCGATGGCGATCAATGGGATCCCTCCAGAAGCCGACCACTGCACATTGAACTGGCTGAATGGGCGGAACTAGTCGTTGTCTCTCCAATGAGTGCCAGCACGCTGAGCCGTTGGTCACAGGGATCGGGTGACGGGCTACTGGCCAGCGTGCTTTTGGCAACTGAGGTGCCGGTTTTGGTCGCCGCAGCGATGAATACGGCGATGTGGAATCACCCCGCTGTTCAGCAGAATTGGCAAGTGGTGCAGGCTTTCCCGGGGGTTGTTCCCCTTCTTCCAGCGTCTGGATTGTTGGCTTGTGATCGCCGCGGGGATGGCCGGATGGCAGATCCAATCTTGATCGAATTGGCGGCGGCAGCCTTGTTCAGCCGGGGTCAAGCGTGGGCCATTCCAGACCGTGATTGGGAAGGAAAGCATCTGTTGGTCACCGCTGGGGCTACCCATGAGCCCATCGATCAAGCCAGGGTTCTCACCAATCGAAGTACGGGGCATATGGGGGTCTTACTGGCCCAGGTTGCGCGTTTGCGGGGAGCCACCGTTCAACTGGTTCATGGGCCGCTCTCTGTGCCTCAGCCATGGTGCGAAGGGATTGAGTGCATTCCTGTCACCACTGCTGATGACATGGCGCGGGTGCTTGTTGATCAACAGCCGTCCATGGATGCGATTGCGATGGTGGCTGCCGTTGCTGATCTGCGTCGTGTGGAGAGCTCAGAAACCAAGGTGTCAAAACAGCGGTTGCCCGAATTGCTGGCCTCGGGCTGGAGTCAGGTCCCAGACTTGTTGGCGTCGCTTTCGAAGCGTCGACCCCAAGGACAGATCCTGCTTGGTTTTGCCGCGTTGGCAGGCGAGGACGCAGCCTTGATTGCCGAAGGTAAGGCCAAGCTCGATGCGAAGGGATGCGATCTATTGATGGTGAATCCCATCGATCGCCTTGGCCAAGGCTTTGGTGACCAGGCCAATGGCGGGTGGTTACTGGACCGTGAAACGATCCGTGAGATGCCATTGATGTCCAAATTGTCGATGGCTCACCAGCTTCTCGATGCGATGCATCAGTCCCACATCGCTGCGGTAGCCCCAGTGGACAGTGGTAATCAAACGAGTTGTTGAGACCTGCAAAAGCTGGCTCTGGCTCGAGTTTCAAGCCCTGTAAGATCAAGAATCGACGGCATTGCCGTTCCTCATAGCGTTAAGTCGTCAGGCTCCTCCCATGCGCATTCGTTCCCTGCTGGCCGTTGTGCTGGCTTTATGCCTCACTTTTT
>QCVC01000026.1:0-18294 GCA_003210515.1 Synechococcus sp. AG-683-B21
CACTTGAAATTTTTTGGACGGCCGTCCCTGCCATTGTTGTGCTCTTCGTAGGGCTCTATAGCTACGACATCTACGACCGCATGGGAGGCATGGTTCCTTTGGCCCATGACCACATGGGAGGCATGCAGGAGGAAAGGATTTGGGGAGGAATCAGCTCTGGATCAGTCGGTTCAGAAATGGTCCCCGATGTCTTACCGATCGAAGTGACAGCCATGCAATTTGCCTTCTTATTCCACTATCCAGACGGAGATATCACAGCAGGCGAACTTCATGTTCCAGCCGATCGTCCAATCACACTCCGCATGGAATCGAAGGATGTCATTCATGCTTTCTGGGTTCCTGAATTCCGCTTAAAGCAAGACATCATTCCTGGCCAACCCACTCAATTGAGCTTCACGGCAACGCGACCGGGGCGTTATCCGATCGTCTGCGCAGAACTTTGTGGGCCGTACCACGGGGGCATGCGCTCCACCGTTGTGGTGGACGAAGCCGATGAATGGCAAACCTGGTTCAGCAGTAACGCCAAACCGACACCTACGACCGACGCAACAGTCGCTAACACTTGAGATGACTGTCACACTTCCTCCCAACAGCACGGCCCCAGCCCCAAAACTTCAGCCCACGGGTTGGTTGCGGTACTTCAGTTTCAGCGTTGATCACAAAGTGATTGGCCTGCAATATCTCGTCTGCGGGTTTGTTTTTTACCTGATCGGTGGTGCTCTCGCTGGAGCCATCCGCACAGAACTGGCCAGCCCCGTCGCCGACTTCATGGCTCGGGACGTCTACAACCAAGTGCTCACCTTGCATGGCACGGTGATGATTTTTCTTTGGATCGTTCCTGTGGTGAACGGCGCCTTTGGAAACTATTTGATCCCGTTTTATGTGGG
Organism: Synechococcus sp. AG-683-B21; assembly: GCA_003210515.1. Taxonomy (GTDB): domain Bacteria; phylum Cyanobacteriota; class Cyanobacteriia; order PCC-6307; family Cyanobiaceae; genus Parasynechococcus. Next base: position 888 of record QCVC01000026.1, read on the forward strand.
TGCTCGGGACATGGCTTTCCCACGGCTGAATGCCGTGGCTTTTTGGCTGATTCCACCTGCTGGCCTGATGTTGGTGGCCAGCTATTTCATCACTGGAGCTGCCCAATCCGGATGGACTGCTTATCCACCCCTCAGCATTACAACACCTGCTACTGGACAAATCATATGGATCGTCAGTGTTCTTTTGTTAGGCGGCAGTTCCATTTTCGGTGGTATTAATTTCATCGCCACAATTCTAAAATTGCGTCGTCCAGGGCTCAAGCTGATGCAGATGCCGATGTACTGCTGGGCGATGCTTGGGACCAGCATCCTGGTTGTCGCATCAACCCCTGTTCTTGCCGGAACATTAGTTCTTTTAAGTTTTGATATTGTTGCCCATACGGGATTTTTCAATCCAACACTTGGCGGGAATGTTGTTGTTTATCAACACTTATTTTGGTTCTATTCTCACCCAGCCGTTTACATCATGGTCTTACCAGCTTTTGGGCTGGTCAGTGAAATCCTTCCGATTCATGCTCGCAAGCCACTCTTTGGCTATGTGACGATGGTTTACTCAATCATGGCCATCGTTGTTCTCGGCTTGATTGTTTGGGCACACCACATGTTCACCAGTGGAACACCACCCTGGATGCGCTTATTTTTTACAATTGCCACGGCATTTATTGCTGTTCCAACAGGAATCAAATTTTTTAATTGGCTCGCCACCTTGTGGGGCGGCAAAATCAGCTTGAACAGCGCGGTTCTCTTTTCTTGCGGATTCATCGTGAATTTCGTGCTCGGAGGGATCACGGGAGTTGCCTTAGCGCAGGTGCCTTTCGATATTCATGTGCATGACACTTACTTCGTCGTAGCCCACTTCCATTACATCGTTTTTGGAGGATCTGTTTTTGTCATTTTCGCCTCGATCTATCACTGGTATCCCAAGTTCATAGGGCGCATGCTCAATGAAGATTTGGGACGCTTCCACTGCGCACTCACGTTCATTGGCTTCAACTTTTGCTTTGGACCTCAGCACTGGCTTGGTCTCAATGGAATGCCAAGACGGGTTGCGGAATACGACCCTCAGTTCACGTTGATCAATCAGATCAGCTCCGTGGGTGCGTTGCTGATGGCCATCAGCACCCTTCCCTTCCTGTGGAACGTGATTCACAGTGCTTTTTATGGAAAGGTCGCCGGAGATAATCCATGGAATGCGCTCACGCCTGAATGGCTGACCAGTTCCCCCCCTCCAGTGGAGAACTGGGTGGGAGAAGCACCTCTGGTGAAAGAGCCCTATGCCTATGGCGTCCCCGTCGATGAAATCGACTTGTCCGCCACGAGCGGGCGTGATCTTTGGAGCAGTGGCAAATGACTAGCACCCTTCCCGTTCAGCCCGATAGCACCGACAGCTCCGAAATCGAGAGCACTGAAAACCACGGCCATGCCGCTGAAGAGCATGGGGACTTCCGAATGTTCGGGTTAGCCACATTCCTCGTGGCTGACGCGATGACGTTCGCCGGTTTCTTTGCGGCCTATCTCACCTTCAAAGCGGTCAATCCCTTACCAAGCGGAGCCATTTATGAGCTCGAGCTTCCACTTCCCATCCTCAACACCGTGTTGCTGCTTGTGAGCAGCGCCACGTTTCATAAGGCGGGGCAAGCCATTCGCAACAGCGACCATGCGCGGTGTCGAAGATGGCTTCTGATCACTGCATCCTTGGGGATCGCCTTTTTGATCAGCCAGATGGTGGAATATTTCACGCTTCCATTTGGACTCACCGACAACCTTTACGCCAGCACTTTCTTTGCGGTGACTGGCTTTCATGGTCTACACGTGACCCTTGGGGCCGTCATGACCCTCATCGTGTGGTGGCAAGCCCGCGAATCCGGTGGACGCGTCACCGCTGAAAATCATTTCCCTCTTGAAGCGGCTGAGCTGTATTGGCATTTTGTTGACGGCATTTGGGTTGTTCTTTTTGTGATTCTTTATTTGCTCTGATCCCTTGCCGGCATTAAACGTTCAAGCCAAAATTGATATGAATTGATTTCCAAAATGCTGGTCGGCAAAGAGCTGCTTGACAAAGCCAGATCGCTCAGCAATCGGCCGGAAGACGATATTGCCCGCGGTTGTGGATACGTCGGCCCCAGTGGTCGACTGCTCAAAAAAAGTTTTTATCGGGCTCTCGTCGAAGCCAAAGCGAAAGCGCAAGGCTGGCAATTGCCCAAGAGCAGCACATCATCCTCGACAGGAACACGGGGGCGCCAAGCGGAGTTTCGAACCCGGGTTCATGGCAATGGAAATTTGCTTATTGGTCACGCCTACACGCGTCAACTCGGCCTAATTCCGGGTCAAGAGTTTCGAATTGAGCTCCAAAAAGAGTCTGGGGTCATCGTTTTGGTGCAAATCGATCAAGACCAGCCATTGGAGGCCAACCAACCCACCGACAAGTCCGAAACCGGCTTGGAGTAAGTCTGCTTCGGAGAATCGATCAACAATCGCTCGGCGTAACGCGCCAGTTGGTCCACCTCAAGATTCACACGATCGCCTACGGCCAATCCCCGCAGGGTGGTTTCTTGCCAGGTGTGCGGAATCACCGCCAATGAAAACGTCACCCCTTCTGGGCAACAGTCCGCGACGGTGAGACTGATGCCATCCACGGCGATACTCGCTTTCTCACAGACATAACGACCGAATCGCGGCTCCAGCCAACGCATTTCCAGGAGCCAAGACTGAGGCAAAGCCTCCAAGCGAATCACCTCACCTGGAGCATCAACGTGACCACTCACCAAATGACCGCCAAGGCGATCACTGAGACGGAGCGCAGGCTCCAAATTGACAGCTCCGCCTTGTTCCGACTTTCGGCCAAGGGTGGTTCGGCGCAGTGTCTCTTCACTGACATCAGCACGAAAGCCGTCGGCTACTAACTCAGCAACCGTGAGGCACACCCCATCCACCGCAACACTGTCGCCTAATACAAGGGGCGCAAATGGCGAACAACCCGACACCACCACAGCCCCTGAACGACGCTGAATGGTTCCAACCGACTGCACAAGGCCTGTAAACATCGCCTACGCGATTTGCTTTAGTCATAATCGGACAACGTCGAAGCGTCGCCATGGTTGAGATGAGCGTCGCTGGTATCGCTCTCGATGCCGCTAGTCGAAGCCCCATCGTTTTGCTCCGTGATCCAAGTGGACGACGTCAGGTACCAATTTGGATCGATCAAGCACAAGCCCACAACATCATGGCGGGCCTCCAAGACACCCCTGCCCCTCGCCCCCTGAGCCACGACCTGATGGCAGCCCTGTTGGTGGCAGGTGGTCTGGAATTGGATCGGGTCATCGTGCATGCCATTGAAGACAGCACCTTTCATGCCGTGCTCAAACTTCGACCCGACTTGGACGACGACGAACTCGAGGACGACGACGACATGGACTTCATCGAAGTCGATTCCAGACCCAGCGACGCCATTGCTCTTGCAGTACGCACCGGGAGTGGGATTTGGATGCTGGAAGAGGTGGTCGCTGAAGCGTCAATCTCAGTCGATGCTGAAGCCGACGCCGAAGATCAAAACGCTTTTAGCCGATTTGTCGATGAGCTCAGCCCCGCGGCCCTTGTGCGTCATTTGAACAACCGAGGTGATACGGATGAGCCCTCCACAGACACCAACTCTCCGCCAGTCCCGTGAAACGGCGGTCCTTTGGAACTGGGCGGCCCGTCAGCCTGTTCACCCTTGGAACCATGCGGGCCATCGGTTCTGTAGAGCAGATGGCCTCAGTTCTTGAAGCCGCGGCCAAGATCGGCATCAATCACTTAGAAACTGCCCCTGCCTACGGACCGGCGGAGCAGTTTCTCGGAGAAGCACTCCAACACCCATCCACCTTTCCCGAAGGTGGATGGGTGACGACCAGCAAGCTCTTGCCGGGTTTAAGCCTGGTGGAAGGTCAGCAGCAACTCGACGAAATCCTCTACCGGCTGGGCCTCAACACCCTCGACAACCTCGCGGTCCACGGCATCAACAGACAGGAGCATTTGGAGTGGGCCCTGAGCGGTGACGGTGCCCAACTCCTGGAGTGGGCGGTGTCCAGCGGCCGCGTAATGCAGCTCGGCTTCAGCAGCCACGGAACGAATGCATTGATCGAACAGGCACTCCGGAGCCAGCGATTCGACTTTTGCAGTCTCCACCTTCACCTGTTCGACCCTCAACGCTTACCACTGGCGCACTGGGCTTTGGAGAACGGGATTGGGGTCATGGCCATTTCTCCAGCCGACAAGGGGGGGCGACTCCAAGCACCAAGCCCAACGCTCAAAGACGATTGCCAACCCATCGACCCACTCGTCCTCGCCTATCGCTTCCTCCTGGCCCAAGGCATTTCGACGCTCACCCTCGGAGCCGCCTCCAGCGACGATCTCTCCACTGCTGCTCATTTAGCTGAAGCAGATGGGCCCCTCCAACAGGACGAAACCGATGTCCTGCATCAACTGGAGCAACGCCGACGGGAGCGCTTGGGCAACGATCTCTGCGGTCAGTGCCGTGCTTGCTTGCCATGCCCCAATCAGGTCCCAATTCCCAATCTCCTCCGACTGCGCAATCTGACCCTTGGTCATGACCTCATCGAATACAGCCAAGAGCGATACAACCTGATCGGTCGAGCCGGTCACTGGTGGGACACCATTGATGCCTCCGCTTGTGGGAGTTGTGGCGATTGCCTGCCGCGATGTCCCCATGGGCTGAACATTCCCCAACTCTTAGCCGACACCCATGCCCGACTTGTTGCGGCACCGCGCAGGCGGTTATGGAGCTGATGCCAGCCAACGTTGTTCCAAATTGATGCGCTGCTCAGGGCTCAGAGGTGGAAGCGACCAACAGCGGCTCCAAAGGTCGTCCGGCGGAAGCACCAAGGACCGCCAACGTTCTGGGAGCTGCAAACGATCAACATCGAGAACTGCCGTTGGCAGAGGAGCCCGCCACCCCTCCTGGAGAAGTCGCCGGCGCATCGGTTCACGCCATGCCAGCTCCACCCATTGATGAGGGAGAGGCTCCTTCGTGTCCTTGGGCCTGGCGAGCAGGGTCCAATGCAACGGCGCTCCCTGATTGGGCAGGATCACTTCCATTCGTGGATCTCGCCTCAGCAAGGACAAACAGCGTTGCAATGGCAAAACCACCACCTTGGCTTCCCCCTTCAGCAACCAATTCACCGCTTGACGATCATCAAAGGTGAGCGCTTGGCGACGCAAACGCTGCAAAGCATCCGGTTGATCAAGGCGATCGGCCAGCTCGATCACCACTCTGGGACTGGCAGGAAACACAATTTGGCCCTGAAGCTGAGGGTCGAGCAACATCTGCCACCCCAACCGCTTGATCGCATCAGCAACAGAATCCCTTCGAATTAGCAGAACCCAAGGACTCACACCAACAGGCAGCACTTGGGAGGCCAATGGACCCAGCGTTTTCAAAAATTGCTGCGCCAACGGATCGAGCTGATGCCGCAGTGGAGCAGCCTCAATCGGCTGCAAAGCAACGGCGGAAAGGCTGCCGAGCCAACCATCGGTGCAGGCCAACAAATCCGCCTGAGCAGCATCCGCCTGGGTCCACTGGTCGAGGGCCTTGGCAGACGTCAGCTGCCAAGGGTCAGGCAACTCCATCGTCCAAGTTTTGGGCAAAACACCTGCGGGAGCGAACAGGCGAGGCTTCACACCGCTAGCGCGACACCCAACCAAGCTGATCAAACCAGCTCCACCAATCATCCTCAGGAGATGACGGCGACGAATTCCGCTAGACGGATCGAAAGGCATCGTCATGAAATCGACGTTACGGGGCGACTGATGAGTTGGTCCATCGCTTGGTCGCAGTCATCCACCAACCCACGCCGACTAACCCCCTTCAGCTGAGCCAGGAGCAACAACCCACCAGCTCCGACCCCTTCCTTGACATGTCCGAGCTCATAGTCACGCAGGGCCTGGTGGGCACTGGCATGAAAATGAACACCTGAGGCGAACACGGCAAGCGATGCACCAAATCGTGCGCCGATGGAATCGACAAGACGATCCAGTGGGGAGATGCCACCGTCGCTAGCGCCTTCATCAGCAAGCCAAGCCGTTGTGCCGACGAGAACCTGACGCAACAACGATGCACCAGCCGTTTTTGGCAGCGCATGCAAAGCCAACGCCAAAACGGCCAACATTTGACTGCCGCCTCCCAACAGCACCGGTTGCTGCGATTGAACAGCACCCACCAGTAAGCCCGCTGCCACCACCTGAAAAGGATCCCCAACCGCCGCTAACACAGCTTCTGCACCGCAGCCTCTAATGAGGCCGGCCCTCTGTAATCCCTGGGCAACCAACGCGGATTTCAGGCGATGGGGCGGTTGGCGGGCACTGCCGCTAATCAAGTCGCCAACCTCAAACCCCAGAGCGGTGAGAACGGCCTGGGCGGTGGTCGTTCCCCCTGGGACACATTCCGCCAAAACAAGGGGCCGCTGCAGTCCGGCACCCAGTTGTTCTCCTTGACGCCAGAGATAATTCACCCGCTCCAGTGGCATCGCAGCACCAGACGACAAGCATTCAGCCGGTCCGAGGTCCGGAGACTCAAGTCGCACATGGTCGAAATCTGGCTTGCACATCAACCCCACGGCCGCCACCTGCGGTTGCAAGCCCAAACGCGCCACCACAGCGTGACTCAGCAAAGCCGGTGAAACACCTGCTGGAAGCATCGGCAACGGCCAACGTGGAGCCACCGATGGACCCTTCAACAACAACTCGGCATCGGCCACAGCCGTCGTCCGGCGTGCGGCAGCGGTCGCACCTGCCGCAGAAATCCCCTCCTGTTCTGCCGTTCGCGTCGCAGCCAACACCAGCAACACATCAGGAAGCACGTCCTGATCTAGCCAGGGCGCCATCGCGGCGATTGAAGCAGCGGCATCACCCTGGTGACCCACACGCCGGCACCCTTCGGGCCATGCCCGCCCTTCAGAGGGGGTCAAGGGCAACAAGGGCATGCAACAACGGAGGTGGCTCAGGAATGGGTGAGCGCAATCGCGGAAAAATCCAATAGGCCAGTGCATGGAGAGACAGCACGTAAATCACCTCCTGCACAATCACCAACAGGAAGGCCATCACTTGAACCTGCGTTAAATCAGGGGTGATGGGGAGATGCAGCACGGCGATCAGTCGATCCAATAATCCAGCCCCCGCACGCGTAATCACAACCCAAAGGTTTTCTCCCACCAGAAGGGACAAGACCACCACCCGAACTAAAAAACCAAAGGTCCCCAGGACCACTCCCACGCCCCAACTCAACCACCAGCTCCATCCGCGACACCAACTCCAACCCAGCCATAACGCCAACAGTCCATAGGGAAACAGCAAGAGAGGTCCACGGACTGGACCCATGAGCGCCGTCAGCAGAAGAACGGCCAGAAGAAGACCCTCAGCCCCAGATCTGCCCCCACGACGCAACTGAAGAAGGGTGAGAGGGAGTGGGAGCGCCAATCGAAACAGCGCTCCGCCAACAGGGAGGTAGTACAAGGCCAACCAGATCAAGCCTGTGGTTGCCGCGAGATAAGCCCCCTCCACTAACCGCAAAGCTTGCTGACGGCTCAGGGGTTGTGGATCCAAGCTCATGGTTGGATCCGCTCGATGCGTTCCACAGCAAAACTCACATCAGCATTCCGCAACACCCGCGTAACGGCCTCCGCGGGAGCAGCCGGGTCAGCACCGGAGAGTCGAATCGTGATCCGATAAGGCTCCTGGGGCTGATTCGAGCGAGGGGGATTGGGTTTTGTTGAATTAGCGGCTGTTGGATTTAAGGGCGACTCCTCTGACGGGGTGGATGTATCAAGTGCGACGGATGGTTTAGATGCTGTGGCTGTCGCAGTCCCCTTCTTCAACACCCCATTGGGATTATTCAGATCAGACCGTTCTGCTGCAGGGCTCGCAGGATCCTTAATTTTTAAACCGGTAGGCGTTGTGAGGTCCGATCGAGCCGGTTGCGTCTCAACACCTATTTCAGCTGCTCCAAAGCTCGTCTCCAACCGTTCGGCCAACGGAGTCCCGGCACACCCCTGGAGCAAAACCAAAGGGACCAACCACGTCAGGCGCTGCACCATTAGCTGTTTCCCGGCTTAATCACCCGCACGGCACTCGCCCGAAGCCGACCCGTTTTTGTTGTGGCTGGGGCCTTTTTCGCTGCAGGTTTCTTCGCTGCAGGCTTCTTCGCCGCCGGTTTCTTCGCCGTTGATTTACGGCTGGCCTTCTTGGCTGAAGCCTTCGCTGCCAACAATTCGACGGCTTCTTCAAGGGTGACATCTTCAGCGCCCTTGCCTTCCGGCAGCGACGCATTCACCTTGCCCTGCTTGACATACAAGCCGTAGGGACCGTCATAGACCTGGATGGTCTCCTCACTTCCCTCTGGCTTGCCCAAGTCTTTTAGAGCCGTCCGTCCGCCGCGGCCACGTTTGGGCATCGCCAAGAGCTCCAAAGCCCTGGAAAGCCCAACCATCAGCACGTCGTCTTCCCCTTTTAAGGAGCGGTAATCCTTCTCGCTTTTGCCCTTATCCCAAACGACGTAAGGGCCAAAACGACCGAGGCCAGCCTGGATACGACCACCATCGGGATGCTCTCCCAAAAGCCGCGGTAAACGCAACAGACCCAAAGCATCGTCGAGCTTGAGATCTTCAGGTTTGACGCCTTTTGGCAGCGAGGCGCGCTTGGGCTTGGGATTTTCATCACTCACCTGGCCACGCTGGACGTAGGGGCCGTATTGGCCGAAGAGCAGGTAAACCAAGTCGCCCGTTTCCGGATCTTCCCCTAAGGCCTCAGGTCCATCCGCTTTCTGTTTGAGGATTAATTCAGCTTGATCTTGATCCAGATCCGCTGGGGTGATTTCGCGGGGAAGTGTTGCCTTGATCAACTCCTCCTCACCGTCGTCACTCACCCGCTTCGATTCGAGGTAGGCGCCAAACCGACCAATGCGAACAACGCAGGTCAGTCCCTCCAGATCAATCGTTCGAGAGGCGCCTGGATCAATGTCCCCCTCCCGCTGCTGTACTTGGGTTTCAAGGCCCTCTTCGCCCTTGTAGAAGCCTTCGAGATAAGGGAGCCACTGCACCTTGCCGTGGGAGATCTCATCGAGGGTGTTCTCCATCCGAGCCGTGAAGCTGGTGTCCACCAGATCGGGGAAATGCTCCTCCAACAGGGCTGTTACAGCAAAAGCGGTAAAGCTTGGGGTCAAGGCATTGCCTTGAATCGTTGCGTAGCCACGATCAACGATGGTGCCAATGATCGAGGCATAGGTGGATGGTCGTCCAATGCCTTCTTTTTCCAACATTTTCACCAACGACGCCTCGCTAAATCGAGCGGGCGGCTGGGTTTGATGTCCCAAGGCATCCACATCTTTCGGCTGAGGCTTATCCCCGATCGCGAGGGACGGCAGCAACACCTCTTGCCCCTCTAAAGCGGCGTCGGGATCATCACTTCCCTCGACATAAGCGCGGAAAAACCCAGGAAAATCGATGCGCTTGCCATTGGCTCGAAAACTCGCATCAGCTGAGCTCAAATCCACTGAGAGCATCGTGAGCCTCGCCTCAGCCATCTGACTGGCGACGGTTCGCTTCCAAATCAACTCATACAACGCCAGATCACGACCATCGAGACCGGTGTCTCCAGGGGTACGAAAGCTTTCTCCTGCAGGACGAATCGCCTCATGTGCTTCTTGGGCATTGCGTGCCTTCGTGCTGAATTGACGTGGTCCGGGGCTCAAATAATCCTTGCCATAAAGGCCTTGGACGCAGCTTCTTGATGCACTAATGGCCTGGTCGGAGAGATGAACGGAATCCGTCCGCATGTAGGTGATGAACCCGCGCTCATACAGGCCTTGGGCGCACCGCATGGTTTCCCGAGCCGAGAGGCGCAACTTGCGGTTGGACTCCTGCTGAAGCGTGCTGGTCGTGAAAGGAGGAACCGGCTTGCGCACGGTCGGCTTTTCTTCCACCGCACCCACCGTCCAAGGACTCTGCTGAACCTTGTTGGCCAAAGCCCTGGCCTCACTTTCTTGAAGCAATTGCACATTGGCTCCAGCTTTCAAGCCGCCGGTGCTCTCGTCAAAGTCATTACCGCTGGCAATCCGCCGTCCAGCCACGTGGGTGAGCTTCGCTTCAAATCCCCGACCACCCTGCTCCAACTTGGCTTTTAGATCCCAATAGCTGCCACTGCAGAAGGCCCGTCGAGCCCGTTCACGCTGCACGAGAAGACGCACCGAAACGGATTGAACCCGACCGGCAGAGAGGCCCCAGGCCACTTTTTTCCAAAGCAGCGGCGACAGCGTGTAACCGACGAGGCGGTCGAGAATCCGACGGGTTTCCTGAGCGTGCACCAGCTCCATGTCGAGGTCCCTGGTCTGATCCAGAGCCTTGCCAATGGCCTCTTTAGTGATCTCGTGAAACACCATGCGCTTCACGGGCACTTTGGGGGCCAAAAGCTGAAGCAGGTGCCAGCTGATGCTTTCTCCCTCCCGGTCTTCATCCGTGGCCAGGAGCAACTGATCGGCGCCTTTCAGAGCATCTTTTAATTCTCGGACAATTTTCTTTTTGTCCTTCGGAACCACGTACAGCGGCTCGAATTCAGCCTCGGTGTTCACCCCGAGGTTGGCCCATTTTTGGCCCTTTGCTGCAGCAGGAATTTCGCTGGCGTTGTTAGGCAAATCCCGGACATGGCCCATGGATGCCTCGACCTTGAATCCCTTTGGAAGGAAGCCGCGAATGGTGCGTGCCTTCGTAGGGCTTTCAACGATGACGAGGGTGTGCGCCACAGGCGGCCAATAAACCGATCACCTTCTTTATCGCACCGCGGAACGTTCTGCACATCCAATCGGGCTGGATGGGCGCCGCTACAGTCGACCCAGCGCAACGAAATTCAGGCCGTCATGCCCGAGATGGGTGCTCTTCTCCTCGCCACCCAGGCCATGGCCGCCCCTGGTGAGTTGCTGAATCTTTCTTTGAACGCCTCGGCAGTCCTGCCGGAAGCGGCCGTTCTGCTGGCGATGATCGCCACGCTGTTGGTGGATCTCGCCGGCGAAAAGGTAGCTGCACGCTGGGTTCCGCCGATTTGTTACATCGGGCTAGGCAGCGCTCTCGTCCTACTGGCACTCCAATGGAATGCCCCCCTTGAACCCTCTTTCCTCGGGGCGTTTTTAGCGGACAACCTCGCCGTTGCTTTCCGCGCGGTCATCGCCACATCAACGCTGCTGTCACTGCTGATCAGTTGGCGGTACGCCGAAAAGAGCGGAACGCCTGTCGGCGAATACGCCGCAATTCTTTTAGCCGCGACTCTCGGGGCGATGCTCCTTTGCGGGGCAACGGATCTGGTCAGCATCTTTATCTCGCTGGAGACCCTCTCTGTCGCGAGTTACCTGCTGTCGGGATACATGAAACGCGATGCCCGCAGCTCTGAAGCGGCGCTCAAATATCTCTTGGTGGGCTCAGCAGCAGCAGCAGTATTTCTTTACGGAGCCTCGCTGCTGTACGGACTCAGCGGCAGCACCAGCCTCGAAGTGATTGGCCTCGCCTTACAAACCAGCACCACGCCGATAGCGGCTTTGTCCTTGGTTTTTGTGCTGGCGACCGTGGCCTTCAAAATCGCAGCCGTCCCGTTTCACCAGTGGACTCCCGATGTCTATGAAGGATCACCCACTCCAGTGGTGGCCTTTCTATCTGTGGGCTCGAAAGCGGCAGGATTCGCGCTGGCCTTGCGCATTTTGGTGGGCTGTTTTGGAGCCTTCGACGACCAGTGGAAGTTGCTGTTCACGGTCCTTGCTGTGCTGAGCATGACGTTGGGCAACGTCGTCGCACTTGCGCAGACGTCGATGAAGCGGATGCTGGCTTACAGCTCGATTGGCCAAGCCGGATTCGTCATGATCGGAATGGTGTGCGGAACCGAAGATGGTTTCGCTGCCATGGTTTTGTATATGGCCGCTTATTTATTCATGAACCTTGGTGCATTTGCATGCATCATCCTGTTCTCGATTCGTACTGGTAGCGACCGAATTTCTGATTATGCGGGCCTCTATCAAAAAGATCCTCTAATTACCCTTGGCCTAAGTCTTTGCTTGCTATCGCTGGGAGGGATTCCTCCGATGCTGGGATTCTTTGGAAAAATCTATCTCTTCTTTGCGGGCTGGGCTAATCACGAATACTTGCTTGTAGTTGTCGGATTGATTACATCAGTCATCTCCATTTACTACTACATCTCTGTGATCAAGATGATGGTTGTGAAGGAGCCCCATGAGGCATCTGATGTTGTCAAAAACTATCCAGATGTCGATTGGTCCTTAATGGGAATGCAGCCTCTCCGCGTTGCCCTGATCGGTTGTGTTGGCGTCACCGCCATCGGTGGAATCCTCTCCAATCCACTTTTTCAATGGGCAAACGAGGCTGTCGCTGAAACACCATTGCTCCAACAGGCCATCGCCCTAGTCGGAGAGAGAGGTCTTGGTTGAGGCTGATCCCAAACCGATTGCTGAACTTCGCGGTGTCAGCAAAATTTATGGTTCTGGCGACTTAGCTGTTAAAGCGCTTGATCAGCTCGACCTTGTTATTCGAGAAGGGGACTACCTGGCCGTGATGGGTGCCAGTGGATCCGGAAAGAGCACGGCAATGAATATTCTCGGCTGCCTCGACCGCCCTACTCAAGGGAGTTATCGCCTTAATGACATGGCGATTGATCAACTGGATGACGATGCTTTAGCTGAAGTTCGAAACCGCTCATTGGGTTTTGTGTTTCAGCAGTTCCACCTGCTTCCCAATGCAACGGCCATGGACAACGTGATGTTGCCGATGATCTACGCCGGCATCGAACCAGAGGAGCGACGGGCAAGGGCACGATCCGCCCTCGAGAGGGTTGGGCTAGGGCAACGCTTGGACAACCGACCCAACCAACTCTCAGGAGGCCAGCAGCAACGGGTGGCCATTGCACGAGCGATTATTAATCAGCCAAGCTTGCTCTTGGCCGATGAACCAACGGGCGCCCTTGATTCCCAAACCACAAGAGAAGTTCTGGAATTATTCGATGAGCTGCATCAACAGGGAATCACCCTTGTGCTCGTCACCCACGAAGACGATGTAGCTGCCCGAGCACGACAAATCGCTCGCTTTCAGGATGGTCGCATCCTTGAAATCAACCAATCCGATGGAGATTTAGATCACTCCGGTGTCGATCACTCCGCGGGGGCAATCTGAACGGTAAACAAGCTCGATAGATTGATAAAGCCATGCAGAAATCGAATGGTGTGCTTGTCGTAGCGATCGTTGAAGACGATCCCCGTATTCAACAACTGTTGCTTGCCGAAATCCAAGACGAAGGACACAACGGGGTGATCTTCAACTCAGCCGAAGATTTTCTAGAGAACTCCAGTGCGCAATCGTTTGATCTTGTTTTGCTTGATTTGATGCTCCCTGGCATCGATGGACTGGCTTGCTTAAAAAGAATTCAAGACAAAGCCGTTGATGCCTCACCGCCTCGCGTGGTGATCATGACAGCTCTCAATGACGCAACAAAAAAGCAGGAAGCTCTGACGAACGGCGCCGAAGATTACGTGCTCAAACCTGATCTTTTTGAGCGTTTACCGGAACTTCTCCATCCCGCGCAGCGGGGCTAATGGGCAACGTCAGCAACGCTGTGGTGAGGGAGCCATCCATCACAGCGCTTTGCTCAAGGATCAACGTGCCCTCCCAAGCCATCACCAGTTCACGGGCTAACGCCAATCCAAGACCAGCTCCCTCCACCTGACGGCCATCGCGGCGAAGCCTTCCCCGAATAAACGGATTCAGCCAACTCTTCAGGATCGATTCCGAGACAGGAACACCGGCTCCATGGTTTTTGATCGAAAACGGAGCCAGTGGACTAATCCAAAGCCAGACCAATCCAATTCCAGACCTCATCATCCTCGACTGGAATCTTCCGGATTTCAGTGGAATCGATATTTGTCAACGCATCCGTGCCCACGGTGTGACCACACCCATCTTGATGCTCACCGGACATGACGAGGTTACTGATCGCGTGAAGGCCCTCGATGCAGGGGTTGATGATTACCTGATCAAGCCATTTTCTATTGATGAGTTGATGGCACGTTTACGCGCCATGCATCGAAGAATGGCAACGTTCGCGAGCCCATCTGAGGATGGATCAGGACAAACAAAACTTCTTCAAGTAGCTGATTTGAGTATGAACACACGCATCCGCGACGTTCGACGTGGGGAGAAATCTATTCATCTATCTGTCAAAGAGTACGACCTTTTGAACTTTCTCATGCGTCGTTCGGGTCGGGTTCTCGAGCGCCAAGAAATCATGCGTGGCGTTTGGGGAGAAAACTTTTTTGGAGACGACAATCTGCTTGATGTGTATATCCGCTACCTAAGACAAAAAATTGAAATCAACAGCAATCTCACCTTAATTCACACGATCCGCGGTGTTGGATTTATTTTGCGAGCTCAAGAAGCCAATTAACACCTAATCATGGCGCTTGAGGCTCTCCAGAAGTTGAGACATTAAAAGGGCTACTGGATCCTCGCCAGCTGACATCAATCCCGCCAAATCAAAGTCTCCTGGATCCACGGCATACCAAGACTTTGCTGTTGGCAGGCGAAGTTCAAAGTGCAAGTGCGGACCTGTGCTCAAACCGGTGCTCCCGACTCGTCCAATCACGTCGCCCTGTTGCACCGTTTGACCAGCCTTCACATAGAGCTCTGAGAGGTGGCCGTACAAAGTTCGACGCCTCGGCTCGCGATGATCCAACTCAATGGCAATGCCATAGCCACCGGCCAAGCCACTGCTTAAGACGGTGCCGGAAAGTGCCGCCACCACTGGTGCACCCTCGGGGGCAGCAAAATCGCGACCGGCGTGCATTAACCAGCTCCCCAGTAAGGGATGAAGCCGCCAACCAAACCCACTGCTTGTGAACGCCTGTCCAATAATTGGAAATAACAAAGCTCGATTGCCATTCCCTTTCACGGGCAAAGGCCGTGGCGTCACGGCAAAAACAGACTCCAAACGGAAGCCTCCCCTTCCTCCGGCCAGCAATGCCGATACCGGAACCCGAACGGGCTGAGTGCGGGAGCGCTGGAACGTCACCCGCGGGGACCCCGATCGTGTGACCACGCCCGACGCACACTCCTCTCGAGACAGCGCTCCATCACGGCAAGCCTCCGATCGATGGTTGGATCGAATCGGAACACCCACGCGACCTGTTTCCAAGCCCATCCGCTCCTGCGGTGTGATCACCCGTTGCCGTTCCAAGTCGTCGAGAGACTGATCAAAACCCAAGGGTGGTTGCGGAAGCGGAGCAGAAACATTGAGCAACCAAATCAGCGAAAACCAGTGCAGCACTCGAACTGGCATGGGCAACAGCCCCTGAAGTGTATGGAGCAGAAGCGCTCATGAAGACCAGCGACGCCACTCCTCGGTTCGGGTCCCATGGTGCAGCTGAAGCGCTCCATCGGAGGCCACTCCAGAAATCATCCAGATCCGACCATCTCTGGGATGCCGAATTTGCTTCGCCCAAAGCAGCCTTTTCAAGGCTGGCAGGCACCAGCTGCCATCACCTCCGATCCGATGGCAACGATCGAGGGCTAGGAGGACCTCGGCAGTCCAATGGGCTGGATCAAGGGAACCAACTCGTTCGAGCTGATCGAGAGCAATGCCCTCGACCGGCACTGGATTGCAAATATTGAGGCCAAAGCCAATACGGAGCAGGCGCACCCTCGATCCACGCTGAACGACGCTGGGCAGCAATCCCGCCAACTTTCTGCCATACAAAACAAGATCATTGGGCCATTTGATCCGGACCGGGAGGCCATGGCGCTCCAAACGTTCGGCGAAGGCCACAGCAACGGCTAACCCCAAGAGGCCAGCACGGCCTGATCCCTCCCCCTGCCAAGGAAGAGCAGCACTGAGCCAAACACCACCCCGCGGTGATGACCAGCGTCGTCCCCACTGACCCGTGCCCCAACGCTGGTGAGCCGCCACCACGGCACAGGCCTGATCGAACTCAACCGGCCCTTTCAACCAACGATTCAGGAGCACTTCCGTGCTGCTGCACACCGGAACTGAACGCAGCAACCAGGGCTGAGCAGCCCCCCCCGCCATCCGGCGGTAATTCCACATCAGTCGACCACCCCGGCGGCCTGGTCGACAGAGCTCACTCATCCAAGGCATCCATCAGTCGCTGGGCCGCCAGCTCGAGTTCCTCAACGGGTCGCACCAATGCCATCCGCAACCAATCGCGACCCGCGGTACCAAAACCAGACCCTGGAGTTAGGGCAACACCACTGCGCTGCAGCAATTCCGACGCCGTTTGTTCATCAGACCAACCGCGGGCCAGGGCCGCTGCAGGCAAAGGCATCCAGAGATACATGGCCATATCTGGAATAGCGACGTTCCAACACCGATTGGAGAGCAAATGCACAACACGATCCCGACGCTCCCGAAAAATTGGATGCAATTGTGCTGGCCAATGCGCAAACTCTTGCAAAGCCTGGATTCCTCCCTGCTGCAAGGCGAGCGACTGATTGAAATCAATGACGGACTTTGTTTGCCGTAACGCTGCAATGAGCGGTGCCGCTCCGACGGCAAAACCGAGACGCAAACCGCCGAGGCACCACCCCTTCGACAAGGAGAAGAATTCAATGCCCCAGTCCCTCCACCCGCTGGCCTGCAACAAGGTCGGAGCCACGCCGTCGAGGGCAAGATCCACATAGGGATTGTCGTGGGCAATCACGAGCTGATGCCGCGTCCCCAACCCCATGATTCGATTCAAATCCTCTTGATCGCCCACGCGAGCGGTTGGATTGTGGGGATAACCAAGCACAAACAACTTCAACTGATCCCACTGCGAAGCTCGAATGCTTTGCAGATCTGGTCGCCAGTTGTGTTCCTGTGAGAGAGGAAGCTTCTGAACCGCCGCACCCGCCAGGTGAAGTCCCCCTGAATGCGATGGATAACAGGGATCAAGATGCAAGGCCGCATCTCCATGGTCCAGAACGGCAAGGGGAAGATGAGCCGTGCCTTCCTGAGAACCCACGAGGAGTTGAACTTCTCTGTCGGGGTCGACGACAACTCCAAAACGCTGACGGCACCAATCAGCAACAGCTCGATGAAAGGGCTTGACCCCTGCCTGGAGGCAGTAACTCGTACTGGAGGGCTGGAGAACAGCTGTGGCTATCGACTGCAGTACCTCCTTTGGTGGAGCGAGATCGGAAGATCCAATGGAAAGATCAACAAGAGCTGGGCCGCCCCTCTGTGAGGTTCTCTCTCTGTACGTCTGCTTGGCAGCATCGCTTCGAGCGAAGACACCACTGCCAAGTGCACTTAACCGTTTAGAGGTTGGCATCCAGGAAGGCTTGAAGTTGGGGCTTAGCGATCGCCCCTTCGTGCCGCG
>QCVC01000027.1:0-18018 GCA_003210515.1 Synechococcus sp. AG-683-B21
CTTCGCTCGTCGCCAGTTCTTGAACAGCTGATCCTGTGGCTTCAAGGGCCGCGCGGTTAAAACCGATCAAAGACGTGTGACGCATAAATGTTTCAACACTTAGGGCGCCACTAAAGCGAGCCGCACCACAGGTGGGCAGGGTGTGATTCGGACCGGCTAAGTAATCACCAACCGCCTCCGGTGACCAAGGGCCCAGAAAAATGGCGCCGGCATGTTGGATCCGTTCAGCCAACGCCTGGGGACGTTCCACCAACAGTTCCAAATGCTCTGGAGCAAAGCTATCGCTCAACTCGGCGCAGCTTTCAAGGTCGTCGCAGACCACCACCAACCCCCAGTTGTTGATTGAGGCCTCGCAGATTTCACGGCGCGGGTGTCCCTCAAGTTGTTGCTCGATTTCATGGGGAATCTGCTCGGCCAAGGCTGGATTGGTAGTGATCAGAACCGCAGCGGCGAGCGGATCATGCTCGGCTTGGGCTAACAGGTCTGCGGCAACTTGATCAGGTTTGGCGCTTTGATCAGCGATCACTAAAACTTCACTAGGACCCGCCAGGGAGTCGATGCCCACTTGGCCGTACACAGCTTGTTTGGCCAAGGTGACGTAGAGATTTCCAGGTCCGCTGATCACGTCCACCTTGGGAACGCTGTTTGTTCCGTAGGCCATGGCTGCGATCGCTTGGGCCCCGCCAAGGCGAAAGACGGTTCGAACACCTGCGAGATGCGAGGCCGCGAGAACCACTGGATTGACTGTTCCGTCGCGACCTGCGGGCGAACAGATCACCACCTCTTTGACCCCAGCAACCTTTGCTGGTACAGCATTCATCAGCACTGTGCTGGGATATGAGGCGCGACCTCCTGGCACGTATAAACCTGCTCGATCCACCGGCCTCCAGCGGCGTCCAAGCCGTTCTCCATAGGGCCCCTCGGTGGCTATATCCGATGGCCGCTGACGTTGATGAAAGTCGGTGATGCGCCGATGCGCGAGCTCTAGGGCGTCTTGGAGATTGGCCGGCAGGTTTTGCCATGAACGCTCGAGCTGCTCCTGGGGAACAGCGACCGGATCTGGACGGAAGCCGTCAAAGCGTTCTGTGAATTCGACAACGGCGGCATCTCCCCGGCTCCGGACTTCGGACAAAATCGTGTCTACACGGCCCTGGGCCTCGCGCTGTTGGGCGTGGGCTGTGCGTTGGACGAGGCGCTGAAGTTCTCCTTTGGCCTGCTCCGGATCTCGCACGATGCGGAGTGAAAAACCCGCCGGACTCTTCTCAGGCAAGGAACGATTTGGGTTCATTCCCCTCAAATTAAGACCCGGGCTGGTGAGGTGCTGCAACGACGCGGCCCGATCGAAGCAAGGCACCAGGGGAGTATGGTGTTGGATTGTTCGCAACGTCCCCGCGTCAGTGGCCAATAACAATTCAGCGAAGAAGCGTATAGAGATTGCCGAGCGCAATCGTTTGCGCAACCGCACCTACAAGTCGTCCATGCGCACATTGATGAAGCGCTGCTTCAGTGCTTGCGACGCCTATGGCTCAGCCCCTGGGGAAGAGGCCAAGAACTCCGTTCAAGCTTCGTTGCGCGAAGCGTTCAGCAAGATCGATAAAGCTGTGAAAGTGGGTGTTCTTCACCGCAACAACGGCGCCAATCAGAAGTCCCGGTTGAGCTCCGCTGTACGCAAGGTTCTCGAACCAACCAGCTGAGCGTCGTCAACGGGCAGAATGGGTCGAAAGCGCGTTTTGGCCCACCTGTGTCGCCCTCCTCGACGCTGATCGACAGCCACTGTCACATCGTTTTTCGGAACTTTGAGGAAGACCTCGAGGAGGTTGCCACACGTTGGAGAGAGGCAGGCGTCAGGGCTCTCTTGCATGCATGCGTCGAGCCAGCGGAGATTCCAGCGATCCGTTCTTTGGCTGATCGATTTCCAGAGATGCGCTACTCCGTTGGGGTCCATCCGCTCGACACGCAGCACTGGAGCTCAGATACGGTTTATGTGCTGCGTCAGGCAGCTCTCGATGACCCACGGGTTGTTGCAATCGGCGAGCTTGGACTCGATTTATTCCGCGACAAAAATCTGGAGGAGCAACTCGCCGTGCTTCGCCCGCAGCTTGATCTGGCTGTTGAGTTGAATCTTCCCGTGATTGTGCATTGCCGGGATGCTGCCGAGCCGATGCTGGAGGAGCTCCGCACGCGACGATCTGAAGGCCTCTGCCCTGCTGGTGTGATGCATTGCTGGGGAGGGACTCCGGAGGAAATGCACGCTTTTCTCGACCTTGGCTTCTACATCAGTTTCAGCGGGACGGTCACATTCCCAAAGGCTTTCGCGACCCACGCCTGTGCCGAGCAGGTTCCTGAAGACCGTTTTTTGGTTGAAACCGATTGTCCTTTTCTGGCTCCAGTGCCAAGACGTGGCAAGAGGAACGAACCTGCTTTTGTGGCCTCAGTGGCCTCTCGTGTTGCCGATTTGCGCGGTGTAGACGTCGACCGGGTTGCCGCTGTGACGACGTCCAATGCGCGCCGTCTGTTCAAACTGCCTTGAATCCCTAACCTGCTGAAGGGGAGGGCATCACGCTATGTAAGATGTTGTATTGGCCTGGCCATAGACCGGTTCCCCGTGTCTGTGGCGCCTGAAGCGTCCATTCCCTTCCGGTGCACTTGTCTCGTTAGCTGATCTGCCCCGCGATTGCTGAGCTCAACAGTTGGTTTGTTGGTCTTCTCCTTGGAAGGCTCATTCCCTCGCTGTCGTTCTCGTAACTCGCTAACCAGATCTGCGTGCTGAGTTCAGTCCAGTCCTTTTGTTCCTTCGTCCTCCCTGCCGGTCCCCGCATGAGCAGCAGCGCGATTCAGGTCGCCAAGACCGCCACCTTCCTCCCAGACTTGGTGGAGGTTCAGCGGGCCAGCTTTAAGTGGTTCTTAGATAAAGGTTTGATTGAGGAGCTAGAGAGCTTCTCTCCAATTACCGACTACACCGGCAAGCTTGAGCTGCACTTCATCGGTAGTGAATATCGACTCAAGCGCCCTCGCCACGATGTGGAAGAGGCCAAGCGCCGCGACGCGACGTTTGCATCGCAGATGTACGTCACCTGCCGACTCGTTAATAAGGAGACGGGTGAGATTAAAGAGCAGGAGGTATTTATAGGCGAATTGCCTCTCATGACTGAACGTGGCACGTTCATCATTAATGGTGCTGAACGCGTGATCGTGAACCAGATCGTGCGTAGTCCAGGCGTCTATTTTAAAGATGAAATGGACAAAAATGGTCGTCGTACTTACAACGCCAGTGTGATTCCCAATCGTGGGGCATGGCTGAAGTTTGAGACAGATAAAAACGATCTTCTCCACGTTCGAGTTGATAAAACTCGCAAGATCAATGCCCATGTACTCATGCGTGCCATGGGTCTTTCCGATAACGATGTATTGGATAAGCTCCGTCATCCGGAGTTTTATAAGAAGTCGATTGATGCCGCTAACGATGAAGGTATTAGTTCTGAAGATCAGGCTCTGCTTGAGCTCTACAAAAAGCTTCGACCCGGCGAACCACCTTCTGTGAGTGGTGGTCAGCAGCTTCTGCAAACCCGTTTCTTTGATGCAAAGCGCTACGACCTTGGTCGGGTTGGTCGCTACAAAATCAACAAAAAACTTCGCCTCACGATTCCAGACACCGTTCGCACCCTCACCCATGAGGATGTTTTATCGACTCTGGATTACTTAATCAATCTGGAATTGGATGTTGGCGGTGCCAGCCTCGATGACATTGACCACCTCGGTAACCGTCGCGTTCGTTCTGTCGGCGAATTGCTTCAGAACCAGGTTCGTGTCGGACTGAACCGACTTGAGCGGATCATCAAAGAGCGAATGACGGTTGGTGAAACCGATTCACTCACTCCAGCTCAACTGGTGAATCCAAAGCCCCTCGTGGCGGCGATTAAGGAATTCTTTGGCTCCAGTCAGCTGAGCCAGTTCATGGATCAGACCAATCCCCTGGCTGAGCTCACCCACAAGCGCCGTATCTCTGCCCTCGGTCCAGGTGGCCTTACCCGGGAGCGTGCCGGCTTTGCTGTCCGCGATATCCATCCTTCTCACTACGGACGTCTTTGCCCGATTGAAACCCCAGAGGGCCCGAACGCAGGCCTGATCAACTCGTTGGCGACCCATGCAAGGGTCAATGAGTACGGCTTCATTGAAACTCCATTCTGGAAAGTCGAGAACGGTGTCGTTATTAAGTCTGGCGATCCCATTTATCTCTCGGCCGATCGAGAAGATGAAGTTCGTGTTGCTCCTGGTGACGTCGCGACTGAAGACAATGGTGCAATCAAAGCTGATTTGATTCCCGTTCGCTACCGACAGGATTTTGAAAAAGTTCCACCAGAACAAGTTGATTACGTCGCCTTATCACCTGTTCAGGTGATTTCAGTGGCGACCTCGTTGATTCCGTTCTTGGAACACGACGATGCCAACCGCGCTCTGATGGGTTCCAACATGCAGCGCCAGGCTGTACCTCTTCTGAGGCCCGAACGCGCTCTTGTGGGAACTGGACTCGAGACTCAGGTGGCTCGAGATTCTGGAATGGTTCCAATTTCAAGAGTGAATGGAACCGTTGTTTATGTCGATGCCAACGCCATCGTTGTTCTCGATGAAGACGGTCAGGAGCACACGCATTTCCTACAGAAGTATCAGCGTTCCAACCAAGACACCTGCCTAAATCAGCGTCCAATCGTCCGTCAGGGTGATCCGGTGATTGTTGGTCAGGTTTTGGCGGATGGTTCCGCCTGTGAAGGCGGTGAAATCGCCTTGGGACAAAATGTTCTGATCGCTTACATGCCCTGGGAGGGATATAACTACGAGGATGCCTTGCTCGTCAGCGAGCGCCTGGTGACCGACGATCTCTACACCTCGGTTCACATCGAGAAGTACGAGATTGAAGCCCGCCAGACCAAGCTGGGCCCAGAAGAAATCACCCGTGAGATCCCCAACGTTGCTGAGGAAAGCCTTGGCAATCTTGACGAAATGGGAATTATTCGTGTTGGTGCTTTCGTTGAAAGTGGCGACATCTTGGTGGGCAAGGTCACTCCCAAAGGTGAGTCGGATCAACCACCCGAGGAAAAACTTCTCCGCGCCATCTTTGGCGAGAAAGCTCGCGACGTTCGCGACAATTCACTTCGTGTTCCTGGAACGGAGCGCGGTCGAGTTGTGGATGTTCGGATCTACACCCGCGAACAAGGTGATGAGCTTCCACCTGGCGCGAACATGGTGGTTCGCGTCTACGTGGCGCAGCGCCGCAAGATTCAGGTCGGCGACAAAATGGCTGGTCGCCACGGCAATAAGGGAATTATTAGCCGCATTCTTCCCCGTGAAGACATGCCTTACCTACCCGATGGAACCCCAGTCGACATCGTGCTCAACCCATTGGGTGTGCCGAGTCGGATGAACGTTGGCCAGGTGTTCGAATTATTGATGGGCTGGGCGGCGTCCAACCTCGACTGCCGCGTCAAGATCATTCCCTTTGACGAAATGCATGGGGCTGAGAAGTCTCAGCAGACGGTGACCACGTTCCTCACCGAGGCAGCAAAACTGTCAGGAAAAGACTGGGTCTATAACCCCGAAAATCCTGGAAAACTTGTCCTTCGCGACGGTCGTACGGGTCTTCCCTTTGATCAGCCGGTTGCCGTGGGCTATTCCCATTTCTTGAAACTGGTGCACCTTGTCGATGACAAGATTCACGCCCGTTCCACCGGCCCTTACTCCTTGGTGACTCAGCAGCCACTTGGTGGTAAGGCCCAGCAAGGTGGTCAGCGTTTGGGTGAGATGGAAGTTTGGGCTCTTGAGGCGTATGGCGCTGCTTACACCCTTCAAGAATTGCTCACCGTCAAATCCGATGACATGCAAGGTCGTAACGAGGCCTTGAACGCCATCGTCAAAGGCAAGCCCATTCCTCGCCCGGGGACGCCCGAATCCTTCAAGGTGCTCATGCGAGAGCTCCAATCCCTTGGTTTGGATATCGCGGTCTACACCGAGGAAGGCAAAGAAGTCGATCTGATGCAAGACGTGAATCCACGTCGAAGCACACCGAGTCGTCCGACCTATGAGTCCCTTGGGGTCGCTGATTACGACGAGGACTGACGGATCAACGAACGAACCGACAACCCGCTTCTTCTTCCTTAATCGTCAATGACCAACAGCAACCTCCGCACCGAAAATCACTTCGATTACGTCAAGATCACACTTGCATCGCCCGAACGGGTTATGGAGTGGGGTCAGCGCACCCTTCCTAATGGACAGGTGGTTGGCGAAGTCACCAAACCGGAAACCATCAATTACCGGACGTTGAAGCCCGAGATGGACGGGCTTTTTTGCGAGAAGATTTTTGGCCCTTCTAAGGACTGGGAATGCCACTGCGGTAAGTACAAACGTGTGCGTCACCGCGGCATTGTTTGTGAACGTTGTGGTGTTGAGGTCACGGAGAGCAGGGTTCGCCGTCATCGGATGGGCTTCATCAAGCTCGCCGCTCCGGTATCCCATGTTTGGTACCTCAAGGGGATCCCGAGCTATGTGGCCATTCTCTTGGATATGCCGCTCCGCGATGTAGAGCAGATTGTTTACTTCAACTGCTACGTCGTTCTTGATCCAGGTGATCACAAGGATCTGAAGTACAAGCAGCTGCTGACGGAAGATGAATGGTTGGAAATCGAAGATGAGATTTACGCAGAAGAATCTGAAATTGAGAATGAACCGGTTGTTGGCATTGGTGCTGAAGCCCTGAAGCAACTTCTTGAGGATCTCAGCCTTGAGGAAGTCGCGCAGCAGCTTCGTGAAGACATCAATGGCAGTAAGGGCCAAAAACGCGCCAAGCTGATCAAACGTCTTCGCGTGATCGATAACTTCATCGCGACTGGTGCCCGTCCCGACTGGATGGTGCTCGACGTTATCCCAGTGATTCCACCGGATCTCCGTCCGATGGTTCAGCTTGATGGTGGACGTTTTGCTACGTCCGATCTCAATGACCTTTACCGCCGCGTGATCAATCGGAACAACCGCTTGGCTCGGTTGCAAGAAATCCTGGCGCCCGAGATCATTGTTCGCAATGAGAAGCGGATGCTTCAAGAAGCCGTTGATGCATTGATCGACAACGGTCGTCGTGGTCGCACGGTTGTTGGTGCTAATAATCGGCCGCTGAAATCACTTAGCGACATTATTGAAGGTAAGCAAGGACGTTTCCGTCAGAACCTTCTTGGCAAGCGTGTTGATTATTCAGGCCGCTCCGTGATCGTGGTGGGTCCAAAACTGAAAATGCATCAGTGTGGATTGCCAAAGGAAATGGCGATTGAGTTGTTCCAGCCATTTGTGATTCACCGTCTGATTCGTCAGAACATCGTGAACAACATCAAGGCGGCTAAGAAACTCATTCAGCGTGCCGATGATGAAGTGATGCAGGTTCTACAAGAGGTGATTGATGGTCACCCAATCATGTTGAACCGTGCTCCAACCCTGCACCGACTGGGTATTCAGGCCTTTGAACCCAAGCTGGTTGATGGTCGTGCGATCCAACTCCATCCTCTGGTTTGCCCGGCGTTTAACGCCGACTTTGATGGCGACCAAATGGCTGTCCATGTTCCTCTTGCGCTCGAGGCTCAGACCGAGGCCCGCATGTTGATGTTGGCTAGCAACAACATCCTTTCTCCAGCGACAGGGGAGCCGATCATCACTCCATCGCAGGACATGGTGTTGGGGTCTTATTACTTAACCGCCTTGCAGCCCGGTGCAACCCAGCCTGAATTCGGCGATCGCAGTGCAACGTTTGCAGGCCTCGACGATGTCATCCACGCTTTCGACGACACCCGCATTGGTCTCCACGATTGGGTCTGGGTTCGTTTCAACGGAGAAGTTGAAGACGATGATGAACTGCAGGAACCACTGAAGTCGGAAACGTTGAGCGATGGAACACGGATTGAACAGTGGACCTATCGACGCGATCGCTTCGATGAGGAGGGAGCGCTGATCAGCCGTTACATCCTCACCACTGTTGGCCGCGTGGTTATGAATCACACCATCATTGATGCGGTGGCCACGGCCTGAATCACGCCTGAATTTTTTCTTTCTCACCACCTGATCTGCGCGCAGTCATGACCACTTCCAAGCCCCGTAAGCCTTCGAAAGCCAAAGCCGCCAAGGCGGCCAAAGCAGCCAAAGCTGCTCTGGAGAAGCTTTCTAAGCCTCTTTCGAAAACACCGCCTCCATTTCGAAATCACATTGTTGACAAAAAGGCTTTAAAAAATTTGGTGGCTTGGTCGTTCAAGCATCACGGCACGGCTGTGACGTCTTCGATGGCGGATGATTTGAAAGATCTCGGGTTCAAATACGCAACCCAGGCGGCTGTTTCAATTTCAGTTGACGACCTAAAAGTTCCTGCGGCGAAAAAAGAACTGCTGGGTCAGGCAGAAGAGCAAATCACTGCAACGGAGGAGCGTTACCGGCTTGGCGAAATTACTGAGGTGGAGCGCCACACCAAGGTGATTGATACTTGGACAGAAACCAATGAGCGTCTCGTTAACGCAGTTAGAAAGAATTTTGATGAGAACGCACCGCTGAACTCGGTGTGGATGATGGCTAACTCTGGGGCTCGGGGAAATATGTCCCAGGTGCGTCAGTTGGTGGGTATGCGTGGCTTGATGGCCAACCCACAGGGTGAAATCATTGATTTGCCGATTCGTACCAACTTCCGAGAAGGATTAACGGTTACTGAATATGTGATTTCCTCTTACGGCGCGCGGAAGGGCCTTGTTGATACGGCTCTGCGCACGGCCGACTCGGGCTATCTCACCCGTCGTTTGGTGGATGTTGCCCAAGATGTGATCGTTCGAGAGGACGACTGCGGAACGACCCGTCACATTGTTGTTGAGGCAGAAGACAGCAAATTCGCCAAACGTTTGGTGGGCCGTTTAACGGCTGCACAGGTGGTGAATGCTGAGGGTGAGGTGCTGGCTGAGCGCGATACTGAGATTGACCCTGCCCTCTCGGCAAAATTTGAGAAGGCTGGCGTCACTGCTGTCAGTATCCGTTCTCCCCTCACCTGTGAAGCGAACCGCTCTGTTTGCCGTAAGTGTTACGGCTGGGCTCTGGCTCACAACGAATTGGTGGATTTAGGCGAAGCGGTTGGCATCATCGCTGCCCAGTCCATTGGTGAGCCAGGAACGCAGCTCACCATGCGGACGTTCCACACCGGTGGTGTGTCCACTGCGGAAAGTGGTGTTGTGCGATCCAAAGTTGCCGGCGATGTTGAGTTTGGAAGCAAAGCGCGCGTGCGCCCTTACCGCACGCCCCACGGTGTCGAGGCTCAACAGGCTGAGGTGGATTTCACGCTCACGATTAAGCCCTCTGGCAAGGGTCGTCCTCAGAAAATCGATATCACGCTGGGTTCATTGCTGTTCGTTGATAACGGTCAGGCCATTGAATCTGACGTCACAGTTGTGCAGATTGCAGCAGGTGCTGTGCAGAAGAGCGTTGAAAAAGCAACGAAGGACGTGATCTGCGATTTGGCGGGTCAGGTTCGTTATGAGGAAAAAATTCAACCCAGAGAAGTGACTGACCGTCAGGGAAATATCACCCTGAAAGCTCAGCGTCTTGGTCGGATGTGGGTCCTCGCCGGTGATGTTTATAACCTCCCCCCTAATGCCCTACCTGTCGTTGCTGGTAAGTCCACTGCGACGGAAGGTCAGGTGCTTGCAGAAGCCAGCCAACGTAGTGAATACGGCGGTGATGTTCGTCTGCGCGACTCCATTGGTGATTCCCGAGAGGTGCAAATCGTCACGACGGCGATGACCCTCAAAGACTTCAAGTTGCTGGAGGAATCCACCCATTCCGGCGAACTGTGGAATCTTGAGGCGAAAGATGGCACCCGTTATCGCTTAAATACCATCCCTGGCAGCAAGATTGGTAACGGCGAGGTGATCGCCGAACTGGCTGATGATCGCTTCCGCACCAGCACGGGTGGTCTCGTCAAATTCGCTCCCGGTTTGGCAATCAAAAAAGCACGTTCTGCCAAAAACGGATATGAAGTTAATAAGGGTGGAACCTTGTTATGGGTTCCTCAGGAAACCCATGAAATCAACAAAGATATTTCTTTGTTGATGATTACTGATGGTCAGTGGATTGAAGCTGGAACTGAGGTTGTTAAAGATATCTTTAGTCAGACTGCAGGCGTCGTTACTGTCACTCAAAAGAACGATATCCTTCGTGAAATTATTGTTCGTGGTGGAGATCTTCACCTGAGTAGCGATAACAAAGCGCTCGAACGCTTTGAAGGCGATGGACAAATGGTGAACCCCGGCGATGACGTCGCTAAGGGTGTGTCTGTCGACACGATGAAATTTGTACAAACGGTCGAAACCCCTGAGGGCAAAGGCCTCTTACTACGGCCGGTTGAGGAATACACCATTCCAAATGAAGCTCAGCTTCCTGAGCTATCTCATGTGAAGCAGGCGAATGGGCCTCATTTGGGAATCAAAGCCACTCAGCGTTTGGCTTTTAAAGACAACGAATTGATCAAGTCGGTTGAGGGTGTTGAACTGCTGAAGACGCAACTGCTGCTGGAAACCTTCGATACCACTCCACAAATGACGGTGGATGTGGAGAAGGCCCCCGATAAGCGAGCTAAGACAATCTCCCGCCTGCGTTTGGTCATTCTCGAATCGATCCTGGTTCGTCGCGACACCATGTCGGACTCCAGCCATGGCTCGACCCACACTGAACTTCAAGTGGAGGATGGGATCTCAGTGAAGGCTGGCGATGTTGTTGCCACCACCCAGATTCTGTGCAAGCAGGAAGGTGTCGTTCAGCTGCCTGAAGCCACGGAGGCTGAGCCTGTTCGTCGCTTAATTGTTGAGCGGCCGGAAGATACCACCACTATTTCCACGTCAGGCAATCCGTCCGTCGCGGTCGGCGATCGTGTGGTCGATGGTGAGTTGCTTGCCAGCGGACAGCCTTCCACTTGTTGCGGTGAGGTGGAAGCCGTGAGTGGCAACAGCGTCACGCTTCGCCTTGGCCGTCCGTACATGGTGTCTCCCGACTCCCTGCTCCACGTCCGCGATGGTGACTTAGTTCAACGGGGTGACGGCTTGGCTCTCCTGGTGTTCGAACGCCAGAAGACTGGAGACATTGTCCAGGGTCTCCCTCGGATTGAGGAGCTTCTGGAAGCCCGTCGTCCTCGGGACTCAGCCGTTCTTTGCCGGAAGCCTGGAACGGTTGAAATTAAGCAAGGGGAAGACGACGATTCCCTTTCCGTCAATGTGATCGAGTCCGACGATGCGATCGGGGAATACCCGATCCTTTTGGGTCGCAATGTGATGGTCAACGATGGCCAGCAGGTGACGGCTGGGGAGTTGCTGACAGACGGTCCGATCAACCCCCACGAGCTTTTGGAATGCTTCTTCGAAGACTTCCGTAGCCGCAAGCCTTTGATGGACGCTGCTCAAGAAGCGATTGCGAATCTGCAGCACCGGCTTGTGACGGAAGTTCAGAACGTCTACAAGTCTCAGGGAGTCTCGATTGACGACAAGCACATCGAAGTGATTGTGCGTCAAATGACCAGCAAGGTTCGGGTTGAAGATGCTGGCGACACCACCCTTCTCCCTGGAGAGTTGATCGAGCTAAGACAGGTGGAAGACACCAACCAGGCGATGGCGATTACGGGTGGGGCTCCGTCTGAGTTCACTCCGGTTTTGCTGGGCATCACCAAGGCTTCCCTCAACACAGATAGCTTTATCTCTGCGGCATCCTTCCAGGAGACAACTCGCGTTCTCACTGAAGCTGCGATCGAAGGGAAGAGTGATTGGCTCCGTGGTCTCAAGGAGAATGTGATCATTGGTCGCCTGATCCCTGCTGGCACCGGGTTCAGTGGCTTCGAAGAGGAGCTCCAGAAAGAAGCTGGTCCACACCCCGACATCCTTTCGGAGGACCCTGCGGGATACCGCCGGATGCAAAATCTGCGTCCGGACTACACCGTGGATATGCCCCCCGCGGCAAGCTCGAGTGCTTTGCTCGCTGATCCCAGCGATGCTGATCTAGAGGCCACGCGGACCCGCCACAACATCGATCCTTCCGCCAGCACGAATGCTGCATTTACACGGCCGGATGTTGATAACGAGCTCAAGGAAGAGCAAGTTGTGGATGCCGAGGCTGTTGAAGGCCTTCAAGAAGAGGGCTTGCTCTCCGACGATTGACCGCTCACCTTTGCGCTCGTTATTGATTGATCCATGATTGAACCTACCGAAATCCCCCAACGTCGCTTACCCCGTTATGGCTTCCATGGCCATACCGAAAAGTTGAATGGGCGTATGGCCATGCTCGGTTTCATTGCCCTGTTGGTTGTTGAATTCAAGCTCGGTCATGGGTTGTTGAATTGGTGAACAATGTCTTGCTCGGTCGCAGTGCGGCCGAGCTTGAAGACTGGGCGATTGCTCAGGGTCATAAGTCCTTTCGAGGACGCCAAATCCACGATTGGCTGTACAACAAAGGCGTCAAATCTCTTGCAGAGATCTCCGCTCTTCCAAAGCAATGGCGGACTGAGCTTGAGGCTCAAACCTTCCGGGTTGGCCGTTTGAAGCTTGTTCATCAATCGGTGGCTGCCGATGCCACAACAAAATTGTTGTTGGCGACGGACGACGGCGAAACCATTGAAACGGTCGGTATTCCAACGGATCAGCGACTCACGGTCTGCATCTCTAGCCAAGTGGGGTGTCCGATGGCCTGTCGTTTTTGTGCGACTGGAAAAAGTGGCTTGCAGCGATCGTTGGCAACCCATGAAATTGTCGATCAGGTTCTGAGTGTGCGTGAGGCGATGGATCGTCGTCCGTCCCACGTTGTTTTTATGGGGATGGGAGAGCCCTTGCTCAATAGCGAAGCGGTGTTGGAGACCATTCGTTGTTTGAATACAGACCTTGGCATTGGGCAGCGGCGCATCACCGTGAGCACCGTTGGTGTGCCCAAAACACTGCCCCAGTTAGCAGAGTTGGCGATGGAGAAACTTGGGCGAGCTCAATTCACCCTTGCGGTGAGTTTGCATGCCCCCAATCAGCAGTTAAGGGAAGAGTTGATTCCTACAGCTCATGCGTATCCCTATGATGATTTGCTGGACGATTGTCGACACTATTTAGACCTAACAGGTCGTCGTGTCAGCTTTGAATATATTCTGCTTGGTGAGTTAAATGATCATCCCGAGCACGCTGCTGAATTGGCCGATCGAGTGGGTGGATTCCAAAGCCACGTCAATCTTATTGCCTATAACCCGATTCAAGAGGAAGAATTTAAACGCCCAACCTTCCAGAGAATTGAGGCTTTTCGTCGTGTTTTAGAACGCCGTGGCGTTGCCGTCAGTCTTCGAGCGAGCCGCGGTTTGGATCAAAATGCTGCTTGTGGTCAATTGCGTCGGCAACATCTGACAGGGCCTGATCTAACTTAAGCATCCGTGAGGTGTTTTGAGGTATTAATTATTCGTTGTTCGTTTATATGTTGCCTGGACTTTTTGATTTCTATCTGCTGCATTCGTTGATGATCTTTGCGGTGTATTGATGTTGTTTGGTGGGGTGATGATTTCATGTCGATCTGCATGCTCTTAGGTCTCTTCAGCCCTGATCGTTCCCTCCTTGTTCAAGACTTGAGGCATTGGTGGACAGGGTGAATGGCTGCAGTCGACTGGCTTCTTCTTGGCCTGTACCTACTGCTGACATTTCTGTTGGGCCTTTGGCTTGCCCGCCGGAATCGCGGTCAAGAGGATTACTTCGTTGCAGGTCGGCGTCTGAACGGCTGGTTGGCCGGCGCATCCATGGCGGCGACAACCTTTTCGATTGATACCCCGCTGTACATCGCAGGACTCGTTGGTAGTCGTGGCTTGGCGGGTAACTGGGAATGGTGGAGCTTTGGCCTGGCCCACGTTGCGATGGCGGTGGTGTTTGCGCCGCTTTGGCGCCGGAGCGGAGTGTTAACCGATGCGGCCTTCACGGAATTGCGCTATGGCGGTGCTGCTGCTGCATGGCTTCGCGGGATAAAGGCCTTTCTTTTGGCGTTGCCCGTGAACTGCATTGGGATCGGTTACGCGTTTCTGGCGCTGCGAAAGGTGGTGGAAGCGTTGGGGATTGTGCGCGGTGAGCCGAGCTTTCTGGGGCTGTCCGACACCGTGTGGCTGCTCGCAATTGTTGCCTTGTTGGTGGTCAGCTACACGGTGGTTGGTGGGCTGTGGGCGGTGGTGATGACTGATTTGGTGCAGCTCGTGCTCGCCTTGCTGGGTGCCTTGGCGGTTGCTGTCGCTGCTTTGCATGCAACGGGCGGTATGGCATCACTGCTCGATCAACTTCAAGACCTGAATCGACCTGAATTGTTGTCGTTGGTTCCCTGGACTTGGGACGAGAAGGGCTTCACCTGGCTCGATGGCGCAGGGATCAGTGTGCCGATGTTCACCGCTTACATCGCCGTGCAGTGGTGGAGTTTTCGTCGCAGTGATGGCGGCGGTGAATTCATCCAACGCATGCTGGCCACCCGTGACGAACAGCAGGCACGGCTAGCTGGCTGGGTTTTTCTGGTTGTGAACTACTTGATTCGCAGCTGGCTCTGGGTGGTGGTGGCTTTGGCTGCCCTCGTTTTATTACCTGCCCAGGCGGATTTAGAGCTTGGCTATCCAAAGTTGGCGGTTGATCTCTTGCCTCCTGTGGCGCTTGGGTTGGTGGTGGTGTCCCTCGTTGCCGCTTTTATGAGCACCGTGAGCACGTCGGTGAACTGGGGCGCCAGTTACCTCACCCACGATCTCTACGAACGTTTCATTCGGCCCCAAGCAGGCCCACGGGAATTGCTTTTGGTTGGTCAGGCCACCACGGTGTTGCTGCTCGTGCTTGGCGTGATGACGGCCTTAGTCAGCAACAGCATCGGGTCGGTGTTCCGACTCGTGATTGCCATTGGCTCCGGTCCAGGGGTGGTGTTGGTGTTGCGCTGGTTTTGGTGGAGGGTCAATGCTGCTGCTGAGTTGTCCGCCATGCTCTGCGGCTTTCTCGTAGGCGTGCTCACCTCGATCACCCCTTTAGTGCGCATCGACGATTACGGCGTGCGACTGGCCGTGATCACGGGGGTTTCCGCTGCCGTATGGCTCACCGTGATGTTATGTACTCCTCCGGAATCTGAGGCTGTGCTTGAGCGATTTGTGCGCCAGGTGCGACCGCCGGGTCCTGGTTGGGCCCACCTGCGCCGTCGTTTTGAGGTCACCCCGATTGAAAGCTTCCCAGTGATGCTTCAGCGTTTTGTATGGGCTTGTGGGCTGTTATTCGGGGGATTGTTGGGCACTGGCGGATTCCTGCTGCATCAACACATCACCGGCTGGTGTGGCCTCAGCGTGCTTGTGGTGTCATTTCTGGTCTTGCGTCGGCCAGCGCTCGCCGTCCAATCATCATCAGAATGAACAGCGAGATTGGTTGTCCCTTGTCTTTTTTTCGTTCCACGGTTCTCCCAGCGCTGATTGTGTTGTTGTTCGCCTTGGCGTTGTTCGCTGTGAGCGCAAGGATCTGGTTGCCTGGCGACATGCTGGCGCCTGCTCCCGTCGGCTGAGCACCCAAGGCATTTGACCGGGTCCCGTAGCATCGTCTTATGACGGACGATCGAAGCCAACAACGGGATCGAGGCCCTACCAGCCTCTCGTTGGATCCTGATTTGCTGGCGCGTGAGCTGGCCGAGGAAGAAAATCTTGATCCGCTTGACGCCTTTGAGCCCGACCAAGCCGTCGATGACGCCTCGCCATCGATCGCTTTGGCCTGCGATCAGGGCCTGCTTGCCCTCCGTGGCAACCACGACCAGCGCCTGCAGGGTTTGCAAGTGTTCTGTGAACATCGCGATCCCAGGGCTCTCCCTTTGTTGCTTCCCCTTCTGCGACGCCCCTGTCCAGTGGAGCGGATGAGCGCGGTGTATGCCTTGGGCCGGAATCCGTCGCCGCCGGCGGTCGAGCCACTGCTTCAACTTTTGCAGGTGGATAGCAATGCCTACGTCCGAAAAGCAGCGGCTTGGAGCCTGGGGAATTATCCCGACGCGCCGATCCTGAACCCCCTAATCCATGCGTTGCAAACCGATGTTGCAGCGGTTCGGTTGTGGTGCCCTGGTTCCTTGGCTGAGTCGGGTAGTCGCTCGCCTGCAAAAGCGGACCCGGCGGCGAGTCAGTTAACCGCCAGTCTTCAGATCGATAGTGAACCGGTGGTTCGTAGTAACTGCATTTGGGCCTTGGGCCGATTGATGGATCAATTGGTTGAGCCTCGCCAGCAGGAGATCGTTGAAGTGCTGGTGGAGTCCTTGTTGTACGACGGTGAAAGTTCCGTACAGGACGAGGCTCGAACCGCCCTTGAGCAGCTGGAAGACCCCATGGTTTTAGGGCGCCTACAGACCTTGATGAACGATGGATTTCTGATCTAGCGGTCGGGACCAACGACTTCTCAAGACCACCATTAGATTGCGCGACATCTCACGTAGGTCGAATGCCCCAACGCACGGTTCGTTTCACCATCCGACCTGACGGTCGCGTGGAAGAAAGGGTCGAAGGGGTAACCGGCTCTGCGTGCCAGCAGCTCACCGAACGCTTGGAAGCTGCGCTTGGAACCGTTGAACGCCAAGAACCCACTGCTGAATCATTCCAGCAGCCGAATACCCAATCCCAGTCCCTTCCTGCGCAATTAAACTGATGTCGCATTTCAGCACCGTCAAAACAGAACTGCGCCAGCTCGACCCTTTGGTCCAGGCTCTGAAAGACATGGGTTATCCCCCAGAGCAGGGCGAGCGGCCTGTACGCGGTTATCAAGGGCAAACAGTGACGGCTGATTTGGCCGTCACGATGCAAGTGGGTGGCGATCTTGGCTTCCGCTGGAACGCTCAATCCGGTGCCTACGAATTGGTCACTGATTTAGATCTCTGGAAGCAACAAATTCCGATTGAACGGTTTTTGGCAAAGCTCACCCAGCGTTATGCCCTAAACACCGTATTGGCTGCCACTGCGAATGAAGGGTTTCAGGTTGCTGAACAAACCCAAGCGCAGGATGGCTCAATCGAACTCGTGGTGACTCGCTGGGACGCTTAATCCTGGCTGATCCATCCCTCGCTTTTTCTGCTCCAGCAACCCATCCTGTTCAGTCGACTGGACGGGAACCATTACTCGGTGGCGATCTGAGGGATCAAGCCGTATGGGTCGACGAAGCGGTTTGTATTGGTTGTCGTTACTGCGCCCATGTCGCCACAAATACGTTTGTGGTGGAGCCCCATCTCGGTCGTTCCAGAGCCATTCGTCAGGATGGAGATAGCACTGAGCGAATTCAAGAGGCGATCGATACTTGTCCCGTTGATTGCATTCATTGGGTTCCGTTCGAATCCCTTGAAGCGTTGAAACGAGATTTAGTGCGCCAAAACCTCCAAGCACGTCCCCAGGGCTGATGGCTTCGCTTCCAACGCGACGCTTTGGGCGGACTGAGCTGGACATTCCCCTGTTGTCGCTCGGGGCCATGCGGTTCCAGCAGAGTTGGAGCGATCTTCCGGCAGAGGAGATCTCAGAAACATCGCAATCGCAATTGCAAGCCACATTGAATCGGGCTGTCTCTGAGGGATTCCATCATGTGGAGACGGCTCGGCACTACGGCACTTCGGAACGACAGTTGGGTTGGGCCTTGCCCAAGGCCCCCGATGCCAAGCGTTTGCTGCAAAGCAAAGTTCCTCCCCGCGACGATGTCGTTGCCTTTGAAGCGGAGCTGGAGCTGAGCTTTGAACGCCTGGACTGTGACCGGTTGGACCTTCTGGCCATTCACGGAATCAACTTGCCGGAACATCTTGAGCAGACGCTTCGTCCTGGCGGTTGCATGGAGGTGGTCCGTCGCTGGCAAGCAGAGGGCCGGATTGGTTCGGTGGGCTTTTCAACCCATGGACCCACCGAGTTGATTGTGGATGCGTGCAATACCGGTGCCTTCGATTACATCAATCTGCATTGGTATTACATCCGTCAGGACAATGGCCCCGCTTTGGATG
>QCVC01000028.1:0-17951 GCA_003210515.1 Synechococcus sp. AG-683-B21
ACTAATCGTTTGGACTTCTCCTGCAACTCCAAATCACCACATTCAGAAAGAACCTCCCAAATATGAATGGCTTCATTCTCACGATTCAATTGGGCAAGGGCTCTGGCTCGGTTATCCAACAAATAATTACTGGACATCCCTTCCGCGAGGGAACGATCAACAAGCGCTAAAGACGCTTGAACATCCCCAGCCTGACGGAGGGCAATGACCTCACGAAGCACGTCCATCAGATGGGGATCGCGTTCGGTTAGCGGAGATTCACTTGCACAATCCGATGATTCGTTGGACTCAGCAGCGGCGCATTCAGCACTCGATCGGGGACGTGTCCAAGGGAATCTCCCTAGCAACCAATGGCGATGTCTTCCCATCTCGCATGCTGCTCCCTCTTTTGACTTTATGCGGGACGTCACCGGACGAGCCCGACCCTCTTAACGGTCGGCTTGACTAGGGGCAGCCCAAGGCGAATGGTGTCAAGCCAAAGTCCTTCAGATCGGTCGCTCACGCAGGCTCTACGACAAGTCGTTGAGCGGGGCTTTGGCTTGGAAGACTTACAGCCAGCCTTGGCGGAGCGAAATCCAGGCCTACCAGTGACCTGCCTCGATCCTCGCCTGATCCCGATTCCTTTACTGGTGAGCCCCCAGAGCTGGGCACCACAGCACAGTGGCATCGATGAAAAAGCCCTGCTTCAAGCCCATCCGGATCTCATCGGCGCCACAACGCTTGTGAGCTCTGGGCGACTCACCCAGATCGTCCATGGAGAGGCATGCCTGTATGCAGACCTACCTCCCATCCACTTACAGGCTTACCTCGATGGTCTCCGTCCAGCCGCGAAAAAAGAATTGCAACGCCAAAAGGCGTGCGCCCTTGAGCACCTAGCCACCCTCGGCTGGAAACGGTTCCGCCATCGGCGTGCTCTTGGGAAAGATCTCGACCGCTATCAACCGGAACCTGATGCGGCCATGCAAACCGCTCACTCACCGAACAATCCATTGCCACTGGTGTTGGTGGTTTTACAAACGGAGCCTCGTCCAGCCAACAACGCTGCCAGCACTCTTGACGGAAATACAACTGACAAAAACACCGTCGGCTGGAACCACGTCATCCATGGACATCTCGACGATCTCAACTCGGTGTGGTCGGCACTGCCTTCCTCCAACGAGGCTCTGGTGAGCTTTTGCCATGGCGATGACCGCCTGGCACCACAAGCACCACTACTGCTGAGTCGAGCCGCCGAAGCTTCACCCAAGGCTGAGTTGTTCAGCTCTGATGAAACATTGCAGTGGAGTGCCGATCCGACACAGCCCCCTGGCAACCGTCAAAACCGCGTATCCGCCCTGCCTTGGCGCCTACTCACCCGAGGGTGCATCGGTGGGCTCGTGACGATTCGACTCAATCGATTGCACCAATTAGAACTCCCAAAGCAACGCCTATGTCTTCACAATCTGATCCTTGATCTCAGCCTTCAAGTCAGTGCACAACGCCACACATGTGAGCATTTAAGCCAGGCTCTACTGAGCCGAAAAATTACCACGAATCCCGCCGTTCCAGAGGTGGCATCCCCAAAAGATCGTCTGGTTTTCAGTGAATCACAATGTCAAGAATCTCTGAGTATTTGTCGAAAACGCGGGGCTCATTTTCTGACGACTGGCGGGGTGATTACGGCCCATCCCAAATGGTCTGGATGCCATCAAGTGCATTGGACTCCACCAGGCAACACATTAGTTTCAATTCTGATTCCCTTTCGCGACAGCGCAGCACTCACCAAAGTTTGCGTGGAGTCGATTCGCCGTTGTGCTGGAACTATTCCCTATGAACTGATCTTGATCGATAACGGCAGCACGAGTCCAGACACTTTGACTTGGCTCGCTCAACAGCGCATTCAGAGCAATGTCACAGTGCTGCGCTTGGATTGCGACTTTAATTACGCACAGATTCATAATTTTGCACGTCCTTATTGCCAAGGCACACATCTCTTACTTCTAAACAACGATATCGAAGTCCGCTCTGAAAATATTCTTCAAAGACTCCTCGATCCTTTCGCAAGAGCGGGCCAGTGTTGTGGTGCCGGCCTGGTGGGAGCCTGAATTGATGGGCCTTGTGGAGGCCTGGGCGAAGGGAACTTCTTGGAGCGATTTGATCGCCAACACCTCCTTGGATGAAGGAGATGTGGTCCGCATTATGCGGAGAACAGTCGATCTTCTCGCCCAGGTTCCCTACTGCGAAGCGATTAGTGAGCAGTTGCGGAGCCATGCCAAGCAAGCGCTGAAGGCAATCAATCGTTTCCCCGTGGCTGAACTGGAGGATCCCCGCGCTGCAGTGGCTGGAGGACTGAATCCTGCGACAGAGCGGGCGGCCTGACGTTATTCGTGAGGGATTGCCATCTTGATCGGGTCCACTATTTGATCGAAGTCAGAGGCGCTGATGTGCCCCAGCTTTAGGGCTGCATCTTTCAACGTCAGCCCTTGCTCGTGGGCATGTTGTGCGATGGCGCTGGCTTTTTCGTACCCAATACGAGGCGTTAACGCTGTCACGAGCATGAGCGATCGCTCCACAAACGCTTGGATTTGCTGGCGGTTGGGCTCAAGACCAACCACCAAGTTTTGGCGAAAGCTGTTGATCGAATCGCTGAGCAGGCGAATGGATTGGAGCAGGTTGAATCCGATCAGCGGCTTGAACACATTCATCTGCAGATGACCCCCAGCTCCTGCGGCCGCCACCGCCGCATCCAGTCCAATCACTTGGGTGCACACCATGGCCATGGCCTCGCATTGTGTGGGGTTGATTTTTCCCGGCATGATCGAACTTCCTGGTTCGTTGGCAGGTAGTCGCAATTCCCCGAGTCCTGCCCGTGGTCCGCAGCCCAGCAGTCGAATGTCATTGGCGATGCGTAGCAAGGCCACGGCTAATCCACGCAGCTGCCCCATGGCATGAACCAGGGCATCGTGACCTGCCATCACGGCGAACAAATTGTCAGCGGGGTGGAACGACAAACCGGTGGCGCTACAAAGCTCCTTCGCCACATCCGTACTGAAGCCTTTGGGGGCATTCAATCCTGTACCCACCGCAGTTCCCCCCAAGGGCAACGCTGCCAAGGGGGTGAGGCTGTCTTCAATCCACGACCGGCAAAGCTTGAGCTGATCGCGCCAGGCCGAAACTTCATCTCCAAGGCGAAGGGGCACCGCATCTTGAAGGTGTGTCCGGCCAATTTTGACAATCGGAAACCAAGCCTCGGCCTTGTGATCAAACGCGTCAATCAGAGCTTGAACAGCAGGAAGCAGTGAATGGGTGAGCTGCTGTGTCGCTGCTACGTGGATCGCGGCAGGAAAGACGTCGTTGGTGGATTGTGAGCGATTCACATGATCATTGGGATGAACCGGCTGATGGCTACCCAGGGGTGTCCCTTCGCGACGGGAAATCAGGTTGCTGATCACCTCATTCACATTCATGTTCGTTTGGGTGCCACTCCCCGTC
Organism: Synechococcus sp. AG-683-B21; assembly: GCA_003210515.1. Taxonomy (GTDB): domain Bacteria; phylum Cyanobacteriota; class Cyanobacteriia; order PCC-6307; family Cyanobiaceae; genus Parasynechococcus. Next base: position 3,472 of record QCVC01000028.1, read on the forward strand.
TGCCAGACCTTGAGGGGGAATTGATCGTCATGCTCTCCCGTTGCAATGGCGTTGGCTGCGGAGGTGATCATGTCGGCGAGCTCTTGGCTGAGCACGCCATGACGCGCGTTGACGGCTGCACAGCCTTGTTTGATTAAGGCCAACGCATGGATCAGTTCAACGGGAATCTGCTCATTGCTGATCGCAAAATTGCGAAGAGAGCGTTCCGTTTGAGCACCCCAGAGGGCGTCGTCACTGACTTCGACAGGACCAAGGCTGTCGTGCTCGGTGCGGAACGATCGGGTCATTGGAACTTCCCGGGCTGTTCATGGAGATCCTGATCATCCATGATGGACTCCGCGGCCTGAACTTGGTCCGAGGTCGTTTCATCGAGTTCTGCTTGCTTCTGCCTGTTGAAGGTTCACCGCTCCCATCGCCTTGATCTAGATCTTCCTGGAGGAAAGGCGGCTCAACTTGAGGCTTACCTTTCAGATCCAACTCGGCCACTGAAAGCACTGCTCAATCGCAAGAAAATTAAACAGGCTGAAGATGGACGATTTTATTATATATCTAGGCCCTATTCATTATTGATGTTCCGCATTCAGCCGGAAGTAATCTTTCGTTCATGTTGGACTGACGCCCATCTGCAGATTGAATTTGAAGATTGCACAATACGTGGACTTGGGAATCTCGATTCGTTGGTGATGTTTTGTTGTCGTGCCACGATTTTTCCGAGGGAAATGGGTCTTGTGGCTGAGGCTGATTTGAGCCTGGAGATGAAATCAGAAGCCGCAACAGTTTGGATACCAAGAGGGGTGCTTCAAGCGATGGGTGAGAAAGCATTGCAATTAATTATTGAACGTCTTGAAAAACGCTGTCGGACGGGCTTATTGAGGGGAGCGAAGGGATGGATTTTGGAATGCACTTGAATCCTATATATAGTTTTATTTTTTCCACGTTGACTGGTTATTGTGACAAGAATCTGGTAATATTTTTGGTATGTTATGTCGATCCACCAGGTGTTGAATTCTTCGAGTTCGGCTGAGCCGGTTTTGGTATTCGATGAATTTGTTTTGCGGGCCGATAAGTCTGATTCAAGTGTTGTTATTTCTTCTCCTTGGAATTGGTGGCTTGATTCTGGAGATAGGCTTGCCGTGATGACGACAAATTCATTTTTGAGCTATCAATTAATGGCAACTCTTGCAGACTTGGTCAAGCCTGTATCTGGAGAAGTCTTGAAGCGAGGGACGGTCAGCTGGCCCCTTGGAGGTGAAGGTGGATTGGATGGCAAGCTGAGCATCGATCAAAGTCTAGATTTCTTGTCTAACATTTATAGTGATTGCTTTGAGAAGTCACGTATAACATTACAAGAATTTTACGAAGTGCTACAAGCTCAGTCAATCGAGTCTTCCTTAAAGCTTAAGGAATTGGATAAAGATCAGAAAGATTATTTTTACATGGCGTTGTCAATTCTATTCTCATTTGATGTTTATCTTGTGCCAAAATTTAGGTATTTAATGTCAAGAAAAGCGATGTTATTGAGAACGCTTTTGCACCGTCAACTGGAGGGCTGTTCTTTAATTTCAACTGGTGGAAATAACCGTTTTCGTCGCGAGTTTTGCAACAAAGGCTTAGTGCTTGATGGATTTGGTGAGGTAATTTTTCAGGGAGATTTAGAGCAGGCTATTGCCTTAATTGATCAAAAAGTTGCTGATTCCGGCAGGGTAGACTCTGATGATGATCAGTTTGATTTTGGAGATAGCCTTAAAAATTCTGATCAGGATGAATCAAATGATGTTCTTTGACTCGAGCCCTGTAATCTCATGAATTTACTTAAAAGAATGATTTATGGGCTGCGCCGTCAATGGATTGTGATCAATTCAGTCGCTGTATATGATCGCAATCGACAGGCTGCTGGAAGCTCATTAGGAGCCTGGGAAAATGTGGTGGGGCCAGCTCAGATGATGTTGTTTTTTATAGCCATGCGCGTTGGTTTTAGTTTTTTAAGAGGCACAAATCGATTTGCTTCCGGGGGATCAACTGATATGTATTTTAATATTGTTGTATTTATGTCAACGGGTTTTTGCATTGCTTTTTTGTTTAGAAATGTCGCAATTAAATCTCTTTCTGGGTTAAAGTTAAGGGCACCTCTTTATTACTCAAGAATTAAGCCTATCGATATTCTGATGGCTCTTTCTTTGAATGATATGCGTGCTTTGTCAACGTTGTCGTTAGCAATTCTTGGAATTGTCTACTATTTTACATGGAGTTTTCAGCTTGATAGTCCTGGTTTGGCGATCAGTGTATATCTTCTTACGGTTATGATGGCATTGGGATTTGGATTATCTGTTGTTTTTCTCGGCAAGCTCAACAAGTGGATATTGAAAATCATTAAAAGATTAATTCAACGAGTTATTATTTTTACTTCTGGAATTTTCTTTGCAACATTTGAAATTCCAGCCCACATGCGGCCTTTTGTAACTTGGAATCCAATTCTTCATGGAGTAGAGCTTTTTCGCTATTCGATTAATAACGAATATCCCATTCCCGATATTTCATTGTCATATCTCATGCTCTGTTCTATACTCATGTTGAGCTTTTCATTAATCCTTTACAGGACGAATGAGTCTCTACTTTTAGAATCGAATGATGACTGAATCTAAGTCGTTTTCCTTTCCTGAAGTACTTCATCCTTTATTTTTTTTATGGCTAACCGCTCTCTTACTCCCTTAAAAAGTACTGCGGCGTCATCTTTGGGATCAGTTGATAAGTTCATTCGGTTGAAGTTGTCTACATTTGATAACTCGTCTAATGCTTGGCAAGGCAGGTTCGAAATACTTAAAAAGCCTCGAGTTTTGATCTCGTTGTTTTTAGCCACCTCAGCTTTTTACTGCTTTGTTATCGGTCGAGATCGATATACTTCAGTGTCTGAGTTTGTGATTCAGCAAGCTGCTCCATTGGAGACATCCTCTGCATCAGTCTTGGCGGGTGCGGCTGCAGCACCTCAAGTTTTAACATCCTTAGTTGATGGTCAATATTTACAAGTGTATCTTGCTTCTTCAGAGGTTAAAGACCGATTATTTCCCGATTCGTCATCATTAGAGAAAAAATATAAACAATCATTTCCAGATGTCTTTTCTGGTCTTCGTTCAGGAAGTTCTTCCCCTCAGCAACTCAGCTTCTTTCGCAGGCAGCTCCAAGTTTCACCGCAGCCACTGAGTGGTTCTGTCATTGTACGAACAGTCGGTTATGACCCTGAACAAGCACATAGCTTAAATAAGTCTCTTCTGCTTCAGTCTCGACGTTTTGTGAATGAGGTCAATCAATCAATTAATTCCGATCAAAATATGTTTGCACAGGAAGAAGTTGAATTAGCTCAAAAGAATCTGAAGGAGGCTTCTAGTAAATTGGAGATTTTTCAAAACAAATTTGGTCAGCTCAGTGTTGAGTCTGAGCAGGCTGCTACGAGTTCTTTTATTTCAAAATTGGAATCAAGGCTTGTTGATTTAAAAGTAGATGAAGCTGCCGCACGCCGCCAGTTTCGTGACCCCGATGCACCTGAAGTTTCCTTTATCGCATACCAAGTAGAGGAACTGGAGAAACAAATTTTTAAAGAAAGACAGAACTCAGTCAGTCAGAATGGCCGTGATTTAAATCGCCTCGCGACTAGAGAATCATCTCTAATCTCGAATGTGGAATTTGCTACTGAAGCTTTGCAGTCCGCTCGTTTAGCAGCTGATAACAGCCGTCGTGAAAGTAAACGTCAACTCAAATTTGTGGTGATGTTGAGTCAACCGCAACGTCCTGTAGCGCCAGATCAAAATTGGCGTTGGCAAGCGTTTCTTGGTTCGATTGGAATTATTGTTATCGCCTGGGGTGTGGGTGGCTTCATCCTTGCAGCAATGAAAAAAGCTTAGTGAGTTTCACTTTCCAGGTTTAAGGTCGAATAGAGCCGATTCCTTTTCCAGCAAAGTAGTAACCACAGGCTCGTGCAAAATGGAGCTTGCGACGGAAGATTAGTTGCTCTTCCGTAATTTCTGGAAATAGTTCCTGAGCCTTTTTGTCATTCATACAGCTCGTCTCAATCATTGCTCTCACTTCTTTCTTTGTTGAGGGGAGATGTTCTCCGAGATGTTCTTGGTAAAAATGCCATTCTGTATTGGCTCTGATGAGTGTTTCTCGGAAATTATATTCGTGAGAATGTCTTACAATAGCTGTAGAAGCGTAAGCTTTTTTAAATCCATGGCGCAATATATCGATAGCCCAGAGTTGATCTTCTCCATAGAGAACTTCTGGTATTGGTACTTGTTCCCAGGCCTTTTTCCGTAAGCAAGAGTTGTTATCAGAATAGAAACGTTCATGATTACTGATCGGTGCATCAGGCTTTTGATGGCTTTCATCTAATTCAATTGGTTTTCGATGGCTTCTGTAGATCCATCGATTGAAATGCTGATCAAGATCATATGTGGTTAATTGGCTGTGACCTTCATGGGCAATGTGGCATCCAAAAACACCAGCAATCTTTCGATCTGCTTGGAATGGCGCAATGAGATTCATAAGCCACATTTTATTTGCTGGAATTGCATCTTGAGTTATGAATGCAACGAATTCTCCCCGGGCTAGGCTCACACCAAGATTACGAGTGCGTCCATGGCCGAAGTCACTTTTTGAAATCCGATGAATTCGAATTCGACTGTCTATTGGTAAATGGTTGATACATCCATCTGTTGAGGAACTATCAATGATTAATATTTCAAATTCAGCATCAAGATCTTGTTGTAGACAAGTCTTCACGACGCGGATTAGTTGATCACCCCCGTTGTAGACAGGGATAACAATGGTGACGATTGGATCTGCTTGAGTTAATTTTTGATTCTGATCTAGTGGCGGTGTAGCCTCAAATTGAGTACGAATAAAATTTTCTACAATGGTGTTTGATTGGTCCCATGTCAGATTTTTTGTTGCTGTTAGTCCTGCGATCGTCACCTTATCGCGTAGAACATCATCATTGAGAAGTTGACTCAAGGCTGCTGCTAATGCTTCCGGGTTGGGTTGGGCAAGTACAGCCGTGTTAGGGGTGTATGAGAGTCGTGTATGGGTGGCATCAATATCCACAACTGGCAAACCGCAAGCCATCATTTCATTCGGAACTAGAGAGTAATTGGTTCCAGATAAAACAAGACCTGCCGTGCATGTTTGATAGAGATTAGATAACGATTCAGCATTCAGAATTCCCGCATGTGTAATTTTTACTGGAATCCCTAGATCTGGTAAATAGTTCTCACCAAATGTGATGATTTCAAAGCTATCTCCTAGATCAAAGAGTGCTCGTAAAGCCAAAAGTCCAAGCTGATATAAACGACGTGGTGTGCTGCGTCTAACGTAAAAAGCGATGGTATTTTTAGATCTTTTAATCTCTTTGGATTGATAATAAGTATCAGTGTCGACAGCCAATGGAAAGGAAATAGCAGGATTTCCCTGTTCGATCATCATATTCTTAAGCCAAGGGCTGGCACAAATGCAAGCAAATTTGTGGTTTGATCGATAAGTTTGTTCCGTCAGGACCGTTGATGTTCCTTTTGCGAAGAAAAAGGGCTCATAGTCTTGAACGAAATAAAATCGTTTTGCGAACTTTTGCATGCCAAGTACTGGATACACACTCATTCGATCGGTGGCAATCACAACGTCGCCGCTAATTTTTTCTAGGTCCTCATTGGTGTTGCCAAGCATATAAACCTGGTCTGTTTTCAGCTTTATAAAGCTTTGATCAATGTTTCTTTTATGAAGAGAGCTTAGTCTGCTTGGCCTGTCCCCCTTGATCTCCGAGTGCACCCAAATTGTGCACTTGTGACCACATCGTTCAAGGAATTCTATGGTTCTAAATATTGTCATATGCCCCCCAAGCCCTCTCGTAAAGTTTGGAATGACCCAATGAATTTGTAGTTCATTTGTTAGAGTATTGGTTTGATTTTTCCAGTTTGGCGTCAGAGTTTTTTCTTTGAAATGAATAACTCTCTCGAAGCCATCTATTTGCAACTTGTTTCTTGATTCAATAACTTGCTTGTCGGATTGATGTTGTTTGGATTGTCCATAGCCGCAGTAGCTTGTGAGTATTTTTTTATTGGAATATTCTGTGCAACATAGTCCAATCAGCCGTTCAATGCTATGAGCTAATGTTCCATCAATCTGCCCTTTCTCGTTATCAAAATCTTTGAATTCAAGCCCCCAATCTAGGATTGGTTTTAAGACCTCTGGCTTGCACCAGAACATATTTCCAGTGGGAAATAGAAACTCACTGTTGCGATCAATATGTTTGAGTCCTAATAGATCAAGTAGTGGTTTTGCTTTGTCATAATTTCCATTTTCGTGGCCCCAGCAAGAGTCATGCTTAATCCCAAGGTTTAAGGTATAATTTTCTACTGGATAAATGATGGCTGTATCAGTTTTATTGAGTTCCAATATATTAGTATAGAAGATATCTTGGCTGCCAATGAGATTGTCTAAGCAGTGTTCAAACCATCCGCTTAGTGCATTGCTATGAGGGCTTTTCTTTGAATGAAGCTTGAGAATAAAATCGTATCTTTGAATGTATTCTTTGAATCCAATAATTAATGGGGCGACATCCCTGCCAATATTCTTAAATGTTCTAATATCAACGACCTGGGAGTTTTCTAGTTCGTTGAATGTTGCCTGAAGGAATTCAACCGCATCTTTTTTTGTAGACACATAGATATCAATTTTTGCTGGAATATTTGCAAGGTATTCTGCAATTGTTGTTGCAAGTTCTGGATAAAATATATGTAAAAATACTCCAATTTTTTTCCGGCTCGTTGATTTAATTATTTCGTTGCTATAAATGCATGACACTTTTTTGATGTCTGCAGTTTTTCTCATGAAGTGGATGTCATCCATTGAGAAGCGATTTTCTCGGATGCCAAACTTGAGAAAGTGAACCATGGGATTGGCTTCAATTTTTTTGATATCTGGGTATTTACTTAAGTAGTTATTGGTGTCAAATAAGTGGCTTGGATCTATTCCTTCTTTCCATCCTTTTGTGCAATAGTGGTAAAGAGAGTCTCCTGTGCTATGAATATGTTCGGATTCATCTTTTGGTAATTGATTCTTGTAGTAGTTTATGTCAAAAATATAGGCATAATGGGCTAATTCTTGTATATCCAGGCGTTCTCTCTTGGTGATTTTATTTCTATCGATTTTTTGAATATAAGCTTGGAGTTCAGGGGTTATTTTCTTGCGTCGGTTGTCTTGAATTTTAGAATTATTTTTCGATAAACCTAGTATATGTTTACGAATGAAGTCCGGAATAAACCTCTGTTTACTGATGCGGCGTGCTGTCATGTCTACGAATTGACGGCCTGAAGGTATGCTTGAATCGATTTGATTGTTGTTGGATTTCTTAGTCATGGTCTTTTAATCAAATCAATTACTCTTTGCCTGATTGATGCCGAGTCGCCCGCCGTCATAACCAGCCTGCTTACGAACTGTTTGGCACCAATCCTGATGGGATAAATACCAGGCGACAGTTTCAGCCAACCCTTCTTCGACGTTATGGCGGGGTTGCCAACCCAGCTCGGTGCTGATTCTTGAAGGGTCAATGGCATAGCGTCGATCGTGCCCTGGGCGATCTGTGACGCGTTGAATCAGCTTCGCGTGTGGCGCTGATTCCGGTCGTTCTTGATCGAACTGATGGCAGATTGCATGGACCACCTCTTGATTCGTTTTTTCACCATGGCCACCAACGCAATAGCTGCGTCCAGATGTTCCTCGACAGGCTGCTAGGAGTAATGCATCCACATGGTCTTCAACATAAAGCCAATCGCGGATGTTTAATCCATCTCCATAAAGGGGTATGGAATCGCCCGCGGCTGCTTTTAGAGCAACCACAGGAATTAATTTTTCTGGGAATTGCCACGGCCCATAGTTATTTGAGCAGTTGGTGAGAACGACAGGAAGTCCGAAGGTGTGGTGCCACGCTTGCACCAAATGATCGCTTGCTGCTTTGCTCGCTGAATAGGGACTGCGAGGGTCGTAAGGCGTTGTTTCTGAAAAACGTCCCTCTCGACCAAGGGAGCCAAACACTTCATCCGTACTGATGTGATGCAATCTGAATTGCTCGCGTCGTTCTGGCGTGAGTTGCTCAAAATGTGAACGGACGGCTTGGAGAAGGTTGTACGTGCCGGTCACATTGCTTTCGATAAAGACACCCGGCCCAGAAATGGAGCGGTCCACATGGCTTTCTGCCGCCAAGTGCATCACAAGGTCTGGATTGGCCTGCTGGACGGCTTTTTCAACGGCGTCTGCATCGCAGAGATCAATTGCCTGTAATTGATGACGCTGTTGATGTTGAACACCCAGCTCTTTGATCACCTCTTCGATCGATGTGAGGTCGCTCGCATATCCCATCTTGTCGAGGTTGAACACCACCGCGTCGCTCTCCCGTAGCAGCCGTCGAACGACGGCACCGCCGATGAACCCTGCACCGCCAGTGACCAGGATGCGTTGACGCGTTCCGAGCAGTTCTGCAGTGGTTGGCATGGACTGAGCCATTGAATCAGGATTAAAACAGCGGTGAAAAAAGACTGGTAGTGATCCGGTTTTAGTCAGCTTGGACTCGAAGCAGAAGCTGTTTCAAGGCTTCTTGCCAATGTTGTCCATCAAGCTGCAAGGCCGCTCGTGTGGTCGCGCAATCGAGAAGGGAATAGTTCGGGCGAGAGGCAGGGGTTGGATAATCTGCTGTGGTGATCGGATTCACCTTGGCCGGTGCGTCAACCAAGCCAAGTGAGTGGCCGAGTTCACCGATGGCCACGGCCACGTCGTACCAACTTGCGGCTCCTGCGTCACTCCAATGCAGGATCGGTGGCAGGGTTGTTTGCGACCCCTGTGTGATCGTTGTCCAACATGCAGTGGCCAAATTCAAGGTGCTGCTTGGGCATCCCACTTGATCAGCAACCACACCCAGTTGGTCACGTTCGCGGTGAAGACGCAGCATCGTGCGGGCAAAATTGCGACCGACTGGGCCCATAACCCAGCTTGTGCGAAGGATGACCCCTTGCGGGTTGTTGGGTCCGAAGATTCTGTGGATGGCTTGCTCACCTGCGGCCTTGCTTCCCCCGTACACACCAAGTGGCGTCGTGGGTTGATCGACACGGTATGGAAAACCCTGTTGTCCATCAAAGACAAAATCGGTGCTCACCTGTAGGAGCCGGCCACCCTGGCGATCGAGTTCTTGCGCAAAGGCTTCAGGTGCTCCGGCATTGATGGCATGGGCTAACTCGGGTTCGGACTCCGCTTGATCGACAGCGGTGTAAGCGCCGGCGTTGAGAACCCAATCCGGTTGGCACTTCTGAACAGCGATTCGGCAGGCATCAGCATCGGAGAGATCCAGCTCCTGGCGGGTTGTGGAGATGAGTTCAACGTTGTCAGGCGCTGCATCCAGTAACGCCTGGCCCAGCTGCCCTCCAGCTCCAGTGAGCAAAACCTTCATGGGAAAAGATCTCCTGCTGCCTTTGCCGAGAGGAAGTCAGGGGCTTCAGCGTCTTTGTCGGACAGGCTGATGGCGGTGCCATTTAATTCCGCTTGTGGCCAATCAATAGCCAAGCTTGGATCGTCCCATCGAATGGCACGTTCACACGCTTTATTCCAAAAACCACGAGCTTTGTACTGCACTTCTGCAACAGCACTTAGGGTAAGGAAACCATGGGCAAACCCCTCTGGGATCCAAAGCTGGGCTTTGTTTTCAGCGCTTAAGACAGCACCAACCCATTGACCACATGTGGGCGATGTTTGTCGAATATCGATTGCTACATCAAAAACAGATCCCACACTGGAACGGACAAGCTTGGCTTGTGGTTCAGGTGCTAATTGATAGTGCAACCCTCTTAAAACCCCTTGAATTGATCTTGAATGATTGTCTTGGGAAAACTCCACGGATTGTCCGACCGCTTCGTTGAAGCGTGTTTGGTTCCAGCTTTCAAAAAACCAGCCACGGTCGTCGCCAAAGGCCCTGGGTGTAATGAGCAGCGGGCCCGAAATGGTGGTTCCTTGCGATGTTTGCAGGGTTTCAACATTCATGCGCTCACCTCCAGGCTGGTTTGCAGAGCAGCATGGTCGCTCACACTTTCCTCGAGCATTTGCAGGAGATAGGTTCCGTAGCCGCTTTTTTTCAGCGGTTGGGCGAGCCGATTGAGCTGTTCGTTGTCGATCCACCCCTGCCTCCAAGCCACTTCTTCAGGACAGCCCACTTTCAAGCCCTGTCGATGTTCGAGGGTGCGGATGTAGCTGGCCGCATCATTGAGCGAGTCGCATGTTCCCGTGTCGAGCCAGGCCATTCCTCGTCCCATCAGTTCAACTCGAAGCTGCCCTTCGTTCAGATACATCGCGTTGAGATCGGTGATCTCGAGTTCACCACGGGGAGAGGGTTCGACTTTTCGGGCACGCTCCACCACGGTGTGGTCGTAGAAATAGAGGCCCGTAACGGCGTAACGACTTTTGGGATGGGTGGGCTTTTCCTCCAGGCTTAAGACCTTCCCTTGAGCGTCAAATTCAGCCACTCCATAGCGCTCGGGATCGCTAACGGGGTAGGCAAAAACCGTGGCCCCCTGCTGTTGTTCATTGCTGTTCATCAGCTGGGGAATGAGGTCGTGCCCGTGGAAGAGGTTGTCTCCTAAAACAAGGGCCGCGGGTGCGCCATCGAGGAAGTCGGCTCCGATCAGAAAGGCTTGGGCGAGTCCGTCTGGACTGGCCTGTGTGGCGTATTGGATTGCCATGCCCCAGGCAGAGCCATCACCAAGCAACCGCTCGAACGCATCCCGATCATGGGGGGTTGTGATGATCAGAACGTCCCTGATTCCCGCCAGCATCAAGGTGCTGAGGGGGTAATAAATCATTGGTTTGTCGTAGACGGGCAGGAGCTGTTTGCTCACTGCTTGGGTGATGGGATGTAGGCGCGTGCCGCTGCCACCGGCCAGGATGATTCCCTTCCGCTTCGGTGCCGTTCCCATCCTGCTGTTGCCAGTCCCAACCTCGGCTTATTACAGCATGAGAGATCGTTCGTTTCCTTGAGAATGGCCTTCGGATCTTGGGTTTTGCCCCTTTGAGGGATCAGGATTTTGGCGGTTGGAGTTGTGATCGGATTTGAGCGGCCAAGACGGGATTCCGTTCCGAGATCACCTGCTCCCAGGCATCAATCTCCTGATGCATCGGATTATCCCGAAGCAGTGAAACTTTCAGAAAGGGAAAGTTCTTTACTTCAATTAACTCTTTCCAGGCTGTATGCAAAATATTTCCATTGGCATGTTGTGTGTAAAGACTTTCTGTTTTGAACCCGGCTTTTTGCAGGCAAATAGGTAGACCAACTTCGTATTTCTTGATCAAATCACGTTTACGAGGCCATAATTCCAGTTGATTCCAAAAGCTTTGAAAAGCATCACTTTGAATCACTGGTTTTTGAAATGCAAGAAAAGCAGATTGGAGATGGGGTGCATACATTTGGTCATCGGTGAGTCCAATGACATCTGCGCCGCTTGCTTTTAGTCGTTGAAACAAATCGTCGAGGGGTGTGATTGGCCCCCAAAAACTGTCATTTGTGAGAATGAGTTGATCGATGTTGTCTATATCTCTTTTCAGCCAATTCAGGGCTGCCATCCAGCTGCCAAAGTCATACCCTTCGTTGCGGCGAATCAAAATGGCGCGGCAACATCGTTTGAGCTTTCGCAAGGTGTTCCAGTGCCATCGGAGGCCTGGCGAAGCCGAGACCAAAACGACATCTCCAAATTGTGCGTAACTCTCCAAAAGTTTGAGCAGATCTGGGCGTAAACGGTTGGATGGATCAAAATGAGCCATCACAATCAAGGGCCTGTTGTTATTTGATTTCCAGCCCCGTTGCTTCCAGCGGCTGATCTGCTGAGGCTTCACACGGCCAGACGACTGAGGTGCAGGATCTTTGGGTTGGAAGCGGTTGCTGTGGGGATGGAGGTTGTGACTAAACAGTGGATCTCCAGTTTCAAAGAGTCCAGCATGTTTATGTCGCAAATAACCCGACTCGCGTTGATGTCGGGCTAGGGCCTCTCCTGATTGATCTTTGCCGCGACTCACTGATTCATGGTGAATGATATCAACAAACGGCGTGACAACAACAGAGCCTTCCAGTTGTCGCAATCGCAGGCAAAGATCCACATCGTTGAAGACCACTGCGAGTTGTTCATCGAACCCACCAATTTGATCAAAATCAGCGGTTCTAAGCATCAAACAGGCAGCAGTGGCTGCAATCCACTCTTCTTGCACTCCTAAGGGAGTGAACATATCAATGGTGTTGAGTTCAGACAGGTGTTTGCCCGGTTCCAAAACACAGCGTCGTTCCCCTTGGATGAGCACGACCCCGTGATGTTGGATGTTGTTGTTGGGGTAACGCAGGCGAGCACCAACGGCCACTGTGTGGCGCACTGCGAAAGGATCGAGGAGTCTTTGAAGAATATTTTCAGAGCGGACTTCGATATCGTTGTTTAGAAGTAAGAGATGTGTGCCTTGGCAATAAGGACGTGCAAAATTATGAATCTGTGCGTAATTAAAGTCGCAATCCAAGCGCAGCACTGTGACATTGCTCTGAATGCGCTGTTGAGCGAGCCAAGTCAAAGTGTCTGGACTCGTGCTGCCGTTATCGATCAAGATCAGTTCATAGGGAATAGTTCCAGCACAACGGCGAATCGACTCCACGCAAACTTTGGTGAGTGCTGCGCTGTCGCGAAAGGGAATCAGAATTGAAACTAATGTGTTGCCTGGTGGAGTCCAATGCACTTGATGGCATCCAGACCATTTGGGATGGGCCGTAATCACCCCGCCAGTCGTCAGAAAATGAGCCCCGCGTTTTCGACAAATACTCAGAGATTCTTGACATTGTGATTCACTGAAAACCAGACGATCTTTTGGGGATGCCACCTCTGGAACGGCGGGATTCGTGGTAATTTTTCGGCTCAGTAGAGCCTGGCTTAAATGCTCACATGTGTGGCGTTGTGCACTGACTTGAAGGCTGAGATCAAGGATCAGATTGTGAAGACATAGGCGTTGCTTTGGGAGTTCTAATTGGTGCAATCGATTGAGTCGAATCGTCACGAGCCCACCGATGCACCCTCGGGTGAGTAGGCGCCAAGGCAGGGCGGATACGCGGTTTTGACGGTTGCCAGGGGGCTGTGTCGGATCGGCACTCCACTGCAATGTTTCATCAGAGCTGAACAACTCAGCCTTGGGTGAAGCTTCGGCGGCTCGACTCAGCAGTAGTGGTGCTTGTGGTGCCAGGCGGTCATCGCCATGGCAAAAGCTCACCAGAGCCTCGTTGGAGGAAGGCAGTGCCGACCACACCGAGTTGAGATCGTCGAGATGTCCATGGATGACGTGGTTCCAGCCGACGGTGTTTTTGTCAGTTGTATTTCCGTCAAGAGTGCTGGCAGCGTTGTTGGCTGGACGAGGCTCCGTTTGTAAAACCACCAACACCAGTGGCAATGGATTGTTCGGTGAGTGAGCGGTTTGCATGGCCGCATCAGGTTCCGGTTGATAGCGGTCGAGATCTTTCCCAAGAGCACGCCGATGGCGGAACCGTTTCCAGCCGAGGGTGGCTAGGTGCTCAAGGGCGCACGCCTTTTGGCGTTGCAATTCTTTTTTCGCGGCTGGACGGAGACCATCGAGGTAAGCCTGTAAGTGGATGGGAGGTAGGTCTGCATACAGGCATGCCTCTCCATGGACGATCTGGGTGAGTCGCCCAGAGCTCACAAGCGTTGTGGCGCCGATGAGATCCGGATGGGCTTGAAGCAGGGCTTTTTCATCGATGCCACTGTGCTGTGGTGCCCAGCTCTGGGGGCTCACCAGTAAAGGAATCGGGATCAGGCGAGGATCGAGGCAGGTCACTGGTAGGCCTGGATTTCGCTCCGCCAAGGCTGGCTGTAAGTCTTCCAAGCCAAAGCCCCGCTCAACGACTTGTCGTAGAGCCTGCGTGAGCGACCGATCTGAAGGACTTTGGCTTGACACCATTCGCCTTGGGCTGCCCCTAGTCAAGCCGACCGTTAAGAGGGTCGGGCTCGTCCGGTGACGTCCCGCATAAAGTCAAAAGAGGGAGCAGCATGCGAGATGGGAAGACATCGCCATTGGTTGCTAGGGAGATTCCCTTGGACACGTCCCCGATCGAGTGCTGAATGCGCCGCTGCTGAGTCCAACGAATCATCGGATTGTGCAAGTGAATCTCCGCTAACCGAACGCGATCCCCATCTGATGGACGTGCTTCGTGAGGTCATTGCCCTCCGTCAGGCTGGGGATGTTCAAGCGTCTTTAGCGCTTGTTGATCGTTCCCTCGCGGAAGGGATGTCCAGTAATTATTTGTTGGATAACCGAGCCAGAGCCCTTGCCCAATTGAATCGTGAGAATGAAGCCATTCATATTTGGGAGGTTCTTTCTGAATGTGGTGATTTGGAGTTGCAGGAGAAGTCCAAACGATTAGT
>QCVC01000029.1:0-17704 GCA_003210515.1 Synechococcus sp. AG-683-B21
TGAAGCAGCTCAAACCGGTCACCTGGTGTTCGGAACGTTGCACACCAATTCGGCGGTCAAAACCGTGGAGCGGGTGCTCGGAATGTATGCACCTGACGAACAACCCGGCATCCGCCGATCACTCTCTGAATCCTTATTAGGTGTCATTTCTCAGGGGCTGATTCGCACCAACGACGATAAACGCGCTGCTTATCACGACATCCTCGTCAACACAGATGCCTGCCGGGATTACATCCAGCGAGGATCCCTGGACGAGGTCGAGGAAATCATGGCGCGTAGCAGCTTCGATGGAATGGTCACATCGAATCAATCGCTTCAAGCGCTTGTCGAAACGGGACGGGTCGAATCAGAACAGGCAATTGCCGTGAGCTTGAGGCCCAATGAGCTAGCCCAAGCCCTACGCGGCAGAGATTAATCAGCCGGCGTTGAACACCCTCGAGACCAGCACCACGGCCAGTCCTGCCGATAAACCGATCATTGCGAGACGACCATTCCAAATCTCCGCCTGAGGGGTGAAGCCACGCTTCCACTCGTTGAGTTCAGCCGATCCCACGGGTTCAGGGGTCTGAATTGCTGTTTTTTGCCCGGACTGCTCTGCCATGCCTCCCCTTTTTTGTGTGCCACCTTACGGGCATTTTTCAAAAGGCAGGTGAAGCGTCGTAAAGCGCATCAGCCCGTTCCAACGGCCAACGAGCTGCAACTCCTGTTTCATCGCTTGACGACAGCACCCCGCGGCTCAAACGGTTGAGCGCGGCCGCTCCAATCATGGCGGCGTTATCGGTGCAATAAGCCAGAGGAGCAATCGATACGGCAACACCATGCTGCTTGCCTTGTTTCGCCATCAGCAGTCGTAGGCGCTGATTCGCAGCGACACCACCCACCATCACAAGTTGCGTGAGGTTGTGATCAAGGGCACAACGGATGGCACGTTCCACCAAAACATCAGCCACCACCTGCTCAAAACTGGCCGCGAGATCAGCCAGAGGCAGATCACCCCCAGAGCTTTGGCATGACTCAACAGTGCGCAGCATGGCTGTCTTCAAGCCACTGAACGAAAAGTCGTACGGATGAAACCCACCGCCTCGCAGGGAGATCCGTCCTTTCGGAAGTGAAAAACGTTTGGCATTCCCCGAAACAGCAATGGCCTGAATTGCGGGACCACCCGGATAGCCAAGACCCAGCAATCGAGCCACCTTGTCAAACGCTTCACCAGCGGCGTCGTCATGGCTTCGGCCGAGTCGTTCCATTTCCCCATGAAGACCAACACGAATCAGCTCGGTGTGGCCACCACTCACCAACAGAACCAAATACGGAGGAGCGGGTGCTTGCTCACCCAGAGCGGCTGATGCCAAATGCCCTTCGAGGTGATGAATTCCCAGAAAAGGCACCTGATGCAAGGCCGCAAGGGTGCGACCCGTTACCGAGGCCACCATCAAGGCGCCTGCCAGGCCAGGCGCAACGGTCGCTGCGACCGCATTCAATTCAGAAATCGAAAGCGCAGATTCCCGCAAAACCTCCTGCACTAATGCGGGCAAGGCCTCCACATGCCGACGCGAGGCAATCTCTGGAACAACCCCACCCCAGAGGGCATGCTCCTCTACTTGTGACGCAATTCGAGACGCCACAACCTCAACGCTGCCATCGGCTTTGTGGCGCACAACGGCAGCGGCTGACTCGTCACAACTTGTTTCGAGGGCGAGCACTGTTTGCATTGTGGTCAAGGCCCTCCCTTACTCTCCGCAAGAGACATCCTGCCTTTTACCGGGCAGCTTAAAAACAGGAATCGTCCGATGCGTCGTCTTTTCGCCGTTGTGCTCTCGACCCTCCTGGTGTTCGGCTTCGCCCCCGTCGCAAAGGCGGATGTGGCCGGCTTAACCCCCTGCGCTGAAAGCGCACGCTTCCAGCAACGTGCTTCTGCTGCTTCAACACCCCAGGCGAAAGCCCGGTTTGAGATGTACAGCCAAGCCGTTTGCGGAGAAGATGGTCTGCCCCATCTCATTGTTGATGGCCGTTGGAGCCACGCTGGTGACTTCGTCCTTCCCGGGATCATGTTCCTCTATATCAATGGGTGCATTGGCTGGGCTGGTCGCGAATACCTGAAAGCAACCCGTGGCAAGAACGCAGCCATGAATGAGATCCAAATCGATCTCAGCATTGCGTTTAAAAGCCTCTTGGCATCTGCTAGCTGGCCCCTCGCAGCCTTCGGCGAATTAACCAGCGGAAAACTGACGGAAGACGACGCCAAGGTGACCGTCTCCCCGCGCTGATCCACTGCCCACTCACCATCGTCGGTACCCATGAAAAAATTTCTCACCACCGCACCAGTTGTTGCAGCGATTTGGTTCACAGCCACAGCTGGAATCCTGATCGAATGGAACCGCTTTTTCCCTGATCTTCTCTTCCACCCGATGTAATGCGTTCTGAACGCATTACAACCGCCTAAAAGCCCCCTCTTCAGAAGGGGGCTTTTTTTATGGCTGAGACCTGGAAACGTTGATTAAGGCGCGTGCAGTTGCATGTACGTCTCGAGCTGTTTCAACGCCTGATCAAGATCGTCGTTGATCACTACCGCATCAAATTCGTTCTGGGCATTGAGCTCCTCACGGGCTCGGGCAAGTCGACGCTGAATCGCATCCTCCGTGTCGGTCCCCCGACCTCGAATCCGCCGCTCTAATTCCGCAAAGTTGGGGGGAGCAAGAAATACTTGAAACGCGTCAGGGAAGCTGGTGCGCACCTGTCGGGCGCCCTCTAACTCAATTTCTAAAAGCACAGGCCGACCAGCCGCAAGATGCTCCTCCACAGGAGCGCGGGGTGTGCCGTAGCAATTGCTGGCGAACTCAGCCCATTCCAGCAATCCTCCCGCCTCTACAAGCGCATCAAAGGTGTCGCGAGGGTGAAAGAAATAACTCACCCCCTCTTCTTCCCCCACGCGCGGCTGCCGGGTTGTTGCTGAAACAGAGAGCCAAATTTCAGGATGTTGATCCAGCAATCGCTTCACCAACGTTCCCTTGCCAACGCCGCTCGGCCCTGTAAGCACGGTGAGCCTGCCGTTGTGTGCCATCCGGAGAACTACGTGAGCAAGCAGAGTAGGAAGCATCCCACTGCCACTTGGTGATAGCGACGGCCAGTCTTCAACCGATGGATCTCACATCCCTGCGGGCGGTGCTGTGGGATCTGCGCGGCCGTGTTGTTCCCAGTCGTTTCGAGAAAGCACAACAACCCAGCCCAGGCACCATTCAGTTGGGGTTTCGCAGCCTTCAAGGCATGGTGTGGCTTGAACTGAGTTGGCAAGCAGACTCACCTCGCCTCACGGAAGTCGATCCCCCACCCAGAGAAGGTTCGGGCAGCACATTGGCGCAGCAACTCCAACACAGCTTGCGCCAGTTAGCCCTTGTGAAGCTCCACCAAGAAGGGTTCGAGCGCGTGGTGGAATTTCAGTTCGCGCCCCGACCGGGAGAGCCCATTCAACGGGTGCTGGTTTTGGAACTCATGGGTCGCCACAGCAATTTGCTGTTGCTTGATGAGCAAAGACGCGTTGTCGCTCCCGGACGACAGGTGCGCGACCATCAATCCAGGGTTCGTCCGATCAGCACAGGCGACGCTTACTGCCCACCGCCGCCACTTCAGGGACATCGACCGGACAAAACGGAGCGGTTCGAACGTTGGAAAGAGCGACTGAGCTTGATTCCCATCCCGCTCAAGAAAGCTCTTCAACAGACCTATCAAGGGATTAGTCCCGCATTGGCCACTCAACTGGCGGGGAGTTGGCTGACAACCTCTGTGGATCAGCTGGAGGATGAACAATGGCAAACGCTGCATCGCCGCTGGTGTCGATGGCTGGAGCAGATAGAGAGCGAAACCTTTGCTCTCCAAACCCATCCCAATGGGAGTTATCGCGTATGGGGAGAGGGTCCAACAGCGTCAACGCATGATTCGCTAGCCCTTGGCTTAGGCAAGTTTTATCAAGACCGGCTCGGGCAACGCGTCTTGGCCAAAGCCCAAGAGGAACTACGCCAAAAAATCGAGCGCTGGCGCTCAAAAGAAGAATCTGAGTTGAACGATCAACAGCAGCGACTCAAGGCCACCGAAAACCATGCCGAAATTCAGCAACAAGCTGATGCCCTTCTCTGCCTGCAGCATCCCAACCGAGATCAAATCAACGAGGCACAAAAGCTCTACAAACGTGCCCGCAAATTGCGACGATCCGTCGCGATCCTGAATGAACGAATCAATCACCACCAACAACGCCTCGCTCTCATTCACGGCAGCGAAGGCTTCATCGAAGAACAACTCGAAGCGATGTGGCAAGACGACATGGCTCGAAAAATCGGTTTACAGGAACTTCAACGGGAACTCGACGACCTCCTCTCGCCAGGGGAGCATCCCCAATCGAAACGTCGGCAAAAACAGAACCAGCCCCAACCCCTGGAGCTCACAAGCCCTAGTGGCATCTTGGTTCAAGTGGGACGCAATCATCGACAGAACGACTGGATCAGCTTGCGTCAGGCTCGCAGCGGCGACCTTTGGTTCCATGCCCAGGAATGTCCGGGAAGTCATGTCGTACTCAAAAGCTCCAACGCTCTGGCGGATGAGGACGACCTTCAACTCGCGACGGATCTGGCGGCCTACTTCAGTCGAGCTCGGGGGAACTCCATCGCTGCGGTGGTTATGGTTCCAACCGATCAGCTGCAGCGGATTGCTGGTGCCGGACCCGGCACCGTTCGCCATGGATCCGGCGAAATTCGCTGGGGACATCCCCAACGCATAAAGCAACGCCTCTTTCCCCCTAGCTTGGTTTCAAAGACGGGCTGACTTGAACCTTCGCCCCTCCCGCGTCCGTGCCTGAACGCCTCGACGGTCCCCCAGCCCTTCAACCCCCTCCGCCGATCCGCATTGGTCGAGGGCCAGACGATGCCGACTTACCCCATGAGGTGGAGATGCCCCTCATGGAACATTTGGAAGAACTTCGCGGACGGGTTCTCAAGAGCTTGTTGGCCGTGGTCATCGGAGCAGCGCTTTGTCTTGTCGGTGTGAAACCCCTGGTTCGCCTACTGGAAGCGCCAGCAAAGGGAATTCACTTCCTGCAACTCGCACCTGGGGAGTTCCTGTTCGTCTCGTTGAAAGTGGCGGGCTATGCCGGCCTCACCCTGGCCTTGCCCTACGTGCTGTTCCAGTTATTGGCATTCGTGCTTCCAGGTCTCACCGTGCGGGAACGGCGCTTAATTGCCCCGGCCGTTGCTGGCTCAGCCGTGTTGTTTTTGGTGGGTCTCACCTTTGCCTGGTGGGCCCTGGTTCCAGCTGCACTGAACTTTTTGGTGAGCTACGGGGCTGACGTGGTGGAACCGCTTTGGTCGATTGAGCGTTATCTCGATTTCGTTTTACTGCTGATGTTGGCCACAGGACTGGCCTTTCAACTGCCAGTGCTGCAACTCCTTCTTGGCGTTCTTGGACTCGTCCGCTGGCGTTCGATGCTCGGGGCTTGGCGCTGGGTGGTGCTGGGGTCAGCCCTGGCGGGAGCAGTGCTCACCCCCTCCACCGACCCGATAACCATGTTGCTGTTGGCCAGTGCGATCACAGGTCTCTTCATCGTGGGCGTCGGGCTTGTCGCCCTCACTGAAAAACTCAAACCAGAAACTCATTGAGCAAGCTCTCCGATTCAGGACCCTCCAGCTGCAATTGAAGGCTTAACGCTTTTCCAAGCCGTGGTTTATCGCGTGTTGTGAGGAGCCAATTCCGCACTTCACCCGCCAAACCAAGACGATTCACAACATCCAAGACTTCAGCCAGGTGGGCTCGATAGCTGTTTTCGTCCATTGGGAAGGACTGTTGCTCTAAATATGCCCACATCACGTGCAGGTATAAACGGCGGCGGCGAACCACTAGCTGAAGGTCGTAAGTCGCCCGCCAGCGCTGGCGAAGACAGCTAATTACCTCCTCCACTCCGAGGGGATCAGCAGCAGATGAAGATCGCGGATCAAGCACAGAAATCATGCTGGCGAACGGTAGAAAAGGCCAGTCGTTGCAAAGCGTGACAAGCAGTTATACGTCCATAATGATCGCCATTACGTGCTGGATGAACGTCCGCCATGACCCAAGTTCCCTCGAGCGATGTGCCCGGAATGGGTCGTCGGCAGTTCATGAATCTGCTGACGTTCGGTTCCGTGACTGGTGTCGCCCTGGGAGCTCTCTACCCAGTGGCGAAATACTTCATTCCTCCCAAAGCCGCTGGTAGCGGTGGCGGTACGAGTGCCAAAGACGAGCTAGGCAATGCCATCACCGCCAGTGGATGGCTCTCCAGCCATCCAGAAGGCGACCGCAGCCTGGTTCAGGGCCTCAAAGGTGATCCCACTTACTTGATTGTTGAAGGTGCTGACGCCATCGGCAGTTACGGAATCAATGCCATCTGCACCCACCTGGGTTGCGTGGTGCCTTGGAACAGTGGCGCCAACAAATTTATGTGTCCTTGCCATGGCAGTCAGTACGACGCCACCGGCAAGGTTGTTCGCGGCCCAGCCCCGCTCTCCCTGGCACTCGCCAACGTCAGCGTTGAAGACGACAACGTCTTCGTCAGTGAATGGTCTGAGACCGACTTCCGCACCGGCGACAAGCCCTGGTGGGCCTGATCTCCTCCCTACCCCGCCTGCCCTCTCCCCTCCCCGTTCCATGCGTCGCCATCTCTCTCTTGTTCTCGGTTCGTTGGTTATCGGCCTAGCGCTGCTAATTGCCCCAGGTGCAAGCTGGGCGTATCCGTTCTGGGCCCAGCAGAACTACGACAGTCCCAGGGAAGCTACCGGCAAAATTGTTTGCGCCAACTGCCACCTGGCCAAAAAGCTCACCCAAGCTGAAGTGCCTCAGTCGGTGCTTCCAGACAGCGTGTTCACGGCGAGCGTGAAAGTTCCCTACGAAGAGGGAATCAAGGAAATTGGTGCAGATGGCAGCGAAGTCCAACTTCAAGTTGGCGCCGTCGTGATGCTTCCCGATGGCTTCACCTTGGCCCCTCAAGACCGCTGGACCGATGAAATCAAGGAGGAAACCGAAGGGGTTTATTTCTCTCAGTACAGCGACGAACAGCCCAACATCCTTCTGGTGGGTCCCATCCCTGGCGATCAAAACCAAGAGATCGTTTTCCCTGTTCTCTCGCCTGATCCCGCCACCGACAGCAACATCCACTTTGGTAAGTACCAAATCCATGTGGGTGGAAACCGTGGCCGCGGCCAGGTTTATCCAACCGGTGAAAAGAGCAACAACACCGTCTTCACCGCTCCAGCCGAAGGCAAAGTTGCGTCAATCGATGCCGGTGACAATGGCGCCAGTGTCGTCACAATCCAGGCTGCTGATGGCACCAGTACAAGCGAAACCATCCCAGTAGGTCCCCAACTGCTGGTGAATGTGGGCGACACCGTCGCAGCTGGTGATGCCATCACCAACGATCCAAACGTCGGTGGATTCGGCCAGGTGGACGCTGAGATTGTTCTCCAGAATCCTGTTCGCATCTACGGCTTACTCGCCTTCTTCGCCGCGGTTGCCATCGCACAAATCATGCTGGTGCTGAAGAAGCGGCAAATTGAAAAAGTGCAAGCCGCAGAAGGCAACTTCTAAGCCAAATGTTTGCTTCTCCTGGGCCCGAGCTATTTCAGTTCGGGCCTTTTGTTTTGCGTTGGTATGGGCTGCTGATTGCAGCAGCTGTCTTGATCGGGCTGAACCTCTCGAGCTCACTCGCACAACAGCGCAAGCTTGAAAACGGGCTCATCAGCGACCTTCTCCCCTTACTTGTGCTGTTCTCCGTGATTGGAGCACGGATCTATTACGTTGCCTTTGAGTGGCATAACTATGCAGCCACGCCCCTAAAGGCGCTCGCAATTTGGGAAGGTGGCATCGCAATTCACGGCGCCTTAATTGCTGGAACTCTCACGCTGATTCTGTTCTGCCGATGGCGTCAACAATCCTTCTGGGATGTGCTTGATGTTCTTGTTCCCTCCGTGGCCCTCGGACAAGCCATTGGACGCTGGGGCAACTTTTTCAACTCAGAGGCCTTCGGAATCCCAACAGATCTACCTTGGAAACTCTTCATTCCAGCACAAAATAGACCAATAATTTATGCTAATCAAGAATTTTTTCACCCAACTTTCCTATACGAATCACTTTGGAATTTTGCCATATTTATCATCTTAATCCTTCTTTTTCGTTGGGGATCTAAGCATCTCAACAAGCTTCCTGCCGGTGCAATGAGCTGTATTTACTTGATTGGCTACAGCCTGGGACGGGTTTGGATTGAAGGCCTGCGCATCGACTCGCTTTGCATTGGAGCTCTTCCACCAGCTTGTGAAGGCGGTCTCCGCATCGCTCAACTCATGAGTGGAGTGATGGCTCTTGCAGGAAGCCTCGGCCTTTGGTGGCTCTATGGCCGGAAGAAACCCTTACCAGATCCAGGCTTTCGACCCAACTGAAGCCAAGCTCATAGCTTGCATCCATCATCCCCATGCATCCCGTCAGTTTCGTTGGAGCCGGCCCAGGGGCCTCGGATCTTTTGACCCTGCGGGCAGCAGATCGCTTGCGGGCTGCTGATGTTTTGATCTGGACGGATTCGCTCGTTTGCCCTGGGATCCCCAAACTTGCCCCGGACGGATGCGAAAAGATCCGAACCAGCACGATGACCTTGGAGGACGTAATCCCGCTTCTCGTTGACAGACACAAGAGCGGGAAACGGGTCGTCCGACTTCATGACGGCGATACAGCTCTCTACAGCGCAATCAATGAACAGATTTGCGCCCTGACAGACCACAACATTCCGGTGGAGGTGGTGCCTGGCATCAGCGCTTATCAAGCAGCAGCCGCAGGCCTAGCGAGCGAACTCACGATTCCAGGAATCGTGCAAACCATCGTTCTGGGACGAGCCGGTGGGCGCACCGGTGTTCCAGACAGCGAAGAGTTGGATCGACTTGCCGCCCTCAAGGCCAGCCTTTGCCTTTATCTCAGCGCTCGCCACGTGGACGAGGTACAAAGCACGCTGCTGAAACACTATCCAGCAAACACCCCTGTGGCGGTGGGGCATCGCGTGAGCTGGCCTGATGAATTGTTGTCTGTCATCTCCCTTGAGGAGATGGCAGCATTCACTCAAGAACATGCGTTGATCCGTACAACGCTGTACTTGGTGAGCCCGGCACTGGCTCGAGGCCCCCAACGTTCACGCCTCTATTCACCCGACCACGATCATCTGTTTAGAGCGAGTTCCTAACTACGCAGTGGTTTAAGATTCGATCGTGCGGGCGATTAGCACAGTGGTAGCGCACTTCCTTCACACGGAAGGGGTCACTGGTTCGAATCCAGTATCGCCCATATTTCATGGACGCTTCTTTCTGGGTCTAACAAAAAAACGCGTGTCATTTTAGAAAAAATAAGTAAAGTTATTTCATTGATTGATGCAATTACTGCATGGACGTTTCGACGCCCAATAACAATCAAGAGTCAAACTCAGGTTTACTCTTTGTTGGACAACAGCTTTCTGATCGTCGTCTTGCCAAAGGGCTGAGTCAAGAGCAACTGGCTGATCGAATGCACTTGGGCATCGAGCAACTAGCCGCGCTGGAATCTGGTGACCGGGACAAACTTCCTGAGCTTGTCTTTATTAAAGCCATGGTGAGGCGGCTCAGTACACATCTAGAGCTTGATGCTGATGCCCTCGTCGCCTCACTCGGATCTCTTTCGGACAGCGGCGGGGCAAAGGAGCGAGTGTCGCCCGCAAAAGGACCGATTTCCCTTCCCCCTCAACCACCCTCTCGACCTGAGAGGGTGGTCATTTGGACTTGGTTTGTCCTGGTCGGAGCCGCAGCGCTCGGGGCTTTGGCTTGGATCCAACGGCCAGCGCTACTTGAGCTCATCCAGCAGCCCCAATCCAATTCAGTCATCGCCCCCGCCAAGACAGCGCCCAGCCCGGAACAGAGCCTCAGCACACTCACAACTGCGCCCAAAGATGCTCCTGTTCCATCAAGTATCAGCGAAGAAGAACTCCCCAATTCAGGTCTGATCACGCTCAGCAGCAAAGAGCCCAGCTGGATCGCACTACGCCGTCAGGGAACAATCGAGTTTGAGGGAATCTTGGAAGGGGAACGAATGATCGAAGGTCCTGATGAGGTTGAGATCTATGCAGGACGTCCTGACTTAGTGATGGTGTCGGTTGCCAATGGTGAACCGAGGGTGTTGGGAACCATTAGCGAGATCCAGTGGATGCCTCTTAATCCTGAACGCTCACGTTGAGTTCCACACCCGAGGCTTCTTGCACTGTCTCAGCACAACTTTCCAAGCTCCACTGTTCCAAACTCAAATCTCGATTGGATCGATCAGGAACAAGCTCGATCCGAAGCTGATGTTGAGATGCCTCGACATCCAGGGACATCACGACTGGATCGGGACGACGATCAATCGCCGCTGCAAGTCTCAGCAACAACGCCATCTCACCAACACATTTTCGATTCTCCCTGGTTACCAAAGCCTGCCATGACTCATGGCGTTTTTTAGGCAAGCTGCGTCGGTGATAGCGCGCAATGGCGGCCACCATCAAATGTTCTGCTTCGGAATAACCCAGTAGCTCTCCGTGGCGAATGAGATACCAAGAATGCTTGTGATAGGCACTGAGGTTGATGTGCTGGCCGCAGGTATGCAGCATCGACGCCGCCCACAACAGCTCCCGACCTTGGCCATCGTCTTGATGGATCACGCCCTTAGTCCTGTCGTAAAGGGTGAGGGCATGGGAGGCGACCTTCTCAGCCCGCTCCTGATTGACAGCAAACCGCTGCACCTGATGAATCACCGTCCGTTGACGGATGCTGCTCTGGAAACTGAACCGGTCTTCCAGCAGACCCTGGCGCAACATCCAATCCACAATCAAACCCTCGCGCAGGGCTCGCTCGCTGAGCACAAGACCATCGACAGCCAGCATCTTCATCGTGGTTTGCAAAATCAATGCACCCGGAACAATGATTTCGGCGCGGCGATCATTAATGGCAGACATCTCCCGCCGCTGCGCCGGAGTCATGACGACCAACCGTTCGACAACCCGGTCCAGACGAGAGCGAGACACCTTGTAACCGTGGAATTTGAGCGGCGGACGGTCGTCCTCACTAGCAGCGAGGGCACCAATCGCCATCGCCGTCCCGCTGGTGGCCACCAAAACAGGTTTTTCGCCAGATTTAATGCGACGTAGAACCTTGTCGACGGCAGGTTCTAGGGAACCCTGAATGAACGCTTGAAGAAACGAGCGTCGCTGCGGAGACAACGGCTCCTCCTTGATGAAATCCCGTTGGAGGCGCACTGCACCCACCCGGGTACTGGTCAACGCACGGGCATCTCGGCTGTCCGCCAAAATCAATTCCGTGGAGCCACCGCCGATATCCAGTAGTAGGTGCGGCCTCTCTCCGAACGACATCCCCGAGAGCACGCCGAGATAGATCAATCGAGCTTCCTCAGGCCCACTGACCAGATCCACTTCAATCCCCAACTCATCCTTGATGCTCTGAAGGAAATCGCGCCCATTGGGGGCTTCCCTTACAGCACTGGTGGCGGCCGTGACCACCTGTTCAACTTGATGACTGTTGGCTAAATCAAGGAAGCGACGCAGCGTTTTAAAGCCACGTTCCATCGCAGCAGCCGACAGTTCTCCCGTCTCTGGATCGCGCTCTCCTAGACGAGTCGTGGATTTTTCCGCCTGAATGATGCTGAAGGTGCCAAGGGCTGGATCCACGGAGGCCACCAACAAATGCGTCGAATTGGTGCCGATATCAATCGCACCAACCCGCCTCAGTCCTCCAGACTTGAGCCCACGGGACAACGTCAATCCCTGAACGTCTCCAGATGTCAGATCAGCGGACTCAGCTTCCGACATGAACGACGCTGGCCTGACATGGCTCCACTCTGGCACTGGTTCCAAAGGCCATCAGTCCATGACTCGCGTTTTTAAATCTCTTTCACTGTGAATAGCAGCATCCCCAGCCTCCGCCCCTGGATCGAATTACTCCGCTGGAACAAACCATCGGGGCGGCTCATTTTGTTGATCCCTGCTGGATGGTCTCTCTGGCTCACGCCGTCTGCTCCCCCCACTGCCTCATTGGTTGGAAC
This sequence comes from Synechococcus sp. AG-683-B21, assembly GCA_003210515.1. Classification (GTDB taxonomy): domain Bacteria; phylum Cyanobacteriota; class Cyanobacteriia; order PCC-6307; family Cyanobiaceae; genus Parasynechococcus. The sequence goes on from QCVC01000029.1 coordinate 12,112, forward strand.
GATTTTGGTGGGGGGGCTTGCGGTGAGTGGAGCAGGCTGCATCGCCAACGATCTTTGGGACCAAGGGTTCGATCGTCAGGTGGAACGAACCCAAGGTCGACCCCTAGCGCGTGGAGCCCTGCAACGACCCCAGGCGTTCTGTCTTCTACTTGTGCTGCTTCTCGTCAGCCTGGGGGTGGTCCTGAGCCTGTCCGATGAGAGTCGGGGCCTGTGCTTGGGCTTGGCGGTCGCCGCCTTACCACCCATTCTTTTATATCCGTCTGCCAAACGCTGGTTTGCCTTCCCCCAGGCCGTTCTTGCCCTGTGCTGGGGATTTGCAGTGCTGATCCCATGGGCTGCTGCAGAAGGGCAACTGAGCTGGGATCCAGCGCTGATCAGTTGCTGGATCGCCACCCTGCTATGGACCTTTGGTTTCGACACGGTTTATGCCATGGCGGATCGAAGAGATGATGCCCAAATCGGCCTGCGCAGCAGCGCCCTGAGCCTGGGGGAGTCCGCGACGTCAGTCGTTCGTATTTGTTACGCGCTCACCTGTTTTTCCATGGCCATCGCAGCCACAACGGCCCAAGTCGCCGCTCCGTTTTGGCCCTTTTGGCTCATGGCCACGGTCTTGATGCAAGTCAGTTGCTCACCCCTAGCGCGAGAAACAGCATCGATGATGCTGTTTGCCCGTCATTTCAGCCGGCAGGTCCAGGTGGGAAGTTTGTTGCTGATCGGGCTTTGCCTGGCAAGGGCTTGGACCTGATGGCCAAGCTCCAGCCGGCATCACCGTTGAAACCTGGCGATGCGGTGTCTTGCGTGGCATCCAGTTCTGCCTTGAACGGCGATGGGCGGTTGAACGAGGGGATCCAAATCCTCGAAAGCTGGGGCCTAAGCGTGCACCCACAAGCTTTAAGCGAACGCCGCTGGGGTTACCTCGCAGGGAATGATCAAGAGCGACGGGCCGATTTAGAACCGAAAGCGCAGACGGCCTTGTTGGCCTGTGCCCGCGGTGGATGGGGGGCGGCACGGTTGCTCGAGGAGAAGATTGCATGGAAACCGGGATGGCTGCTGGGCTTCTCGGACGTCACGGCACTGCTCCTAGCAAGGTTGGCCGCTGGCTTCGCAGGAGGCGTCCACGGTCCACTACTCACCACGCTTGCGGCGGAACCGAAATGGAGTCAGGAGCGCTTACGGAGACTTTTATTCGGCGAAGCCATCCCTGATCTTCATGGACGGGCCACAGGGGGCGCACAAGCGTCTGGGCCCTTAATCGTGGCGAATCTCACGGTGGCGACGCACCTTTTAGGCAGCACACATTTCCCAAACCTTCACAACGCCATTCTAATTTTTGAAGACGTTGGCGAAGCGCCATATCGCATCGATCGCATGTTGACCCAATGGCGGTTATGCGGGGCCTTGGATGAAATTGCAGGACTGGGCTTTGGACAATTTGAAGGCTGTGACGACGACGCAACCAACGACCCAGACGACCAAGCACCGCCTCGGCGTTTCAGCCTGAATCAAGTGCTGGACGAACGCACAGCCGACCTCGGCATTCCAAGAGTTTTTGATCTCCCCGTGGGCCACCGATGCGGCAATGCAGCTCTGCCCTTAGGTGCTGAAGCTCACCTGGATGGCGAGACAGGGCGACTCAGGGTGTCGTCCTTGAACTGAGCACTGCTTCAGCCACCGTGAGATCAAAGGGGGTGGTCACCTTGATGTTCGAAGGGCCAGCATCCAGCACCTGCACCGACCAACCCAAACGCTCAAAAAGCGATGCATCGTCCGTCACGCTCCACCCCTCCGCTTGAGCTCTGGCATGCCCCTGACGAAGCTGCTCCACCTCAAACCCTTGCGGAGTTTGTGCAGCCCAAAGCTCAGCACGATCAGGAGTGTCACGGATCATGCCGTGTTCATCCACCCGCTTAATGGTGTCGGTCACTGGGGTTGCAGCAATCAATGCCGCCCCAGCCTCCACAGCCACGGCACACCGATCAAAAAGGTCTGGTTGAACCAAACACCTGGCACCGTCATGAATCAGCACATGGCTGGCCCCCTCTGGTAGTCCGGCCAGACCCCGCAGCACGGATTCCTGGCGGGTCGCCCCCCCCTGAATCCAAACCAAAGGTTTCTTCACGGAGCCCAGAGCATCCAGGATCTCGACACGATCGATGTCCTGGCCAACGATTCCAATCCAACTAATTTCAGTGGCCGTCAACGCTGCGTCCACTGTCCAAGCGATCAAAGGTCGCCCCAAAAGAGGCAACAGCAGCTTGTTTCGATCCGCACCCATGCGGCGACCACTCCCCGCCGCAGCAATTAACAGATGCACAAGCGACTCCTGCCGCGAGCAGGCGGAAACGTTCTCCATACAATCAGCTCGCACCCTGGATCGCGGCGCATCGATGCGAGTTCTTGCTCTCAGCCCTGGCTCGTCCCAAGACCAACTGGATCGTCTACCCGCCCTCGAGAGCCTCTGCCAGCAACTCGGCGCGTCCCTATTTGTGGCCTGTGACCCGGGAGTCAGCGCCGCCTGGCAACTGCTGCCCTGCGTCGAAAAGGTATTCCCCTTCAGCTTCGAAGCTGGCCCCAGCCTCGCTGACTGGGCCAATTTGCTCGGCAATGTGCGAGAGCCAGATTTTCAAGTCTGCGTCAATTTCGCCGAGGGACAGCAGGTCAACCTGATGCTGTCGATGAGCCACATCCCGAGTCGAATCGGGACATCAGGATTTGCATGCACTGAGCAAGTTCAAGCCGGGGATGGCTTCGCAGCCCAACGGCTTTCGACCTACCTCTCCCCGCTCGGCTGCAGCCTCGACGCCGATGCATTTCGCCTAGCCCTGCCAAGCCAAGAGCTCGAGGAAGCTCGCTCGAGCCAGCCCCCAGGGGACGGGCCGATGCTGATTCTTGCTCCATCCTCAGAGGATCAGGACTGGCCCCCAGAACGGTGGTTAGCACTTCCGAAGAGCATCTCCACCCGTCTTGCAACCCTGCGATCCAGCACCTTGGATCCGGGCCTACCGATGCGTCGACGGGCCGCTGCCGTGGCCTGCGCTGATGTGATTCTCAGCAGCTGTGCCATGACGCAGCGGTTAGCTGTTTACTTCGGAATCCCCCTCGTGGCATTGGGAGCAACCCCAACCGACTTCCCACCGCGCGGCGACATTCGCTGTTTAGGGGTGAGATCCGATTTGGCTTCACTCACTGAGCAGGAGGTGTTGGATGCCCTCGGCTTCTAAACGAGCACCGGCATGAGCCGCAGAAGCCGAGCCAGGGCACAACTGAAATTATTAACCGCCCCCTGGAGAGGACCGTTCACTGCTCTTGCCACGTTGATTCTTGCTGGAGCAAGCGGCTACCGCCTCACGGAGGGCTGGGATTGGGGGGATTGCCTCTGGATGGTGTTGATCACCGTCAGCACCATTGGATACGGAGAAGTCGAGACGCTGTCCCCGCAGGGCCGCTTGGTCACTGTTCTGATTGTGGTGGGCGGACTTGTTGTCGTTCAGCTGGCCATTCAGCGCGTCCTGGGCCTCAAGGAATCTGGCTACTTCCGACGGGTGAAAGAATTTCGTTTCCATCGCATGCTGGAGCGCATGCATGATCACGTCATCCTCTGCGGCTACGGACGCATCGGCCAAGAGATCGCAGCCCAACTGTTGCGAGACAACATTCCCCTGGTGGTGATTGAAACGGATTCCTTTCGACGTGACGTCGCCGAATCAAAGGGACTCAAGGTGCTTCAAGCGGATGCAACCCTTGACGAAACACTGCTCGATGCCGGCTTAGACCGCTGCCAAAGCCTCGTAGCAGCCCTGCCAGGGGACGCGTCCAACCTTTACGTCATTCTCAGCGCCAGGGATCTTCGACCGGACTGCCGGCTCATTGCTCGGGCCAGCAGTGATGAAGCCACGGCGAAGCTCCGACTTGCTGGCGCTTCCGTAGTTGTGAGTCCCTATGTCGCAGGAGGGCGCGTGATGGCTGCATCAGCACTTCGCCCCCTTGCCCTTGACTTCATGGAGCTATTAGCGGGCTCCGATTTTGAAATTGAAGAATTTCAGCTCAGCAACAACCCTCAATATCTCTCTGCAATCCAAGGCCGCAGCCTTGCTGAATTGGAACTTGGACGCCGTAGCGGAGCCTTAGTACTCGCCATCCGTGATCAGGGTCAATTGATCGCAAACCCAGGCGGACACATGGAATTGGCTCCTGGTCAGCTGCTGATTGTGCTGGGCAGCAAGCTCCAACTCTCACGATTTCAGCAACTGCTTGGAGAGGCTGTCGACAGCATTGAAACCATGCCGGGTTGAGAGAAACGGCCTCGGATCCCTACGATCCTTCGATCTTCAGCTCTGCGATGTCCCCCACCACCTCCCTTGCTGGTCAAACCGCTCTGGTAACAGGAGGGGGTCGAGGCATCGGCAAAGCGATTGCCCTCGCACTCGGCGAAGCTGGCGCCGAAGTCGTTGTGAACTACTCCAGTTCAGCCGCTGCAGCCGATGAAGTGGTGACCGCCATCGAGGCTCTTGGTGGAAAGGCTTATGCCCTCCAGGCAAACGTCTCGATTGAGAGCGACGTGGATGGCTTAATCAAAACCGTCTTGGAACGCAGTGGCCGCATCGATGTGCTGGTGAACAACGCAGGGATCACGCGGGATGGCCTGTTAATGCGAATGAAAACAGACGACTGGCAATCGGTGATCGACCTCAACCTCACGGGAGTCTTTCTTTGCTGCCGAGCCATCGCTCGGCCAATGCTGAAGCAAAAAAGTGGCCGCATCATCAACATCACCTCCGTGGTGGGATTGATGGGAAATGCCGGTCAGGCCAATTACGCAGCAGCAAAAGCTGGCGTGATCGGTCTCACCCGCAGCACCGCCAAAGAGCTGGCGAGCCGTGGAATCACGGTGAATGCCGTAGCTCCGGGGTTCATTGCTACTGATATGACAAAAGATCTAGATGCCACAGCCATCTTGAAAGACATCCCCTTAGGCACATTTGGGACGCAGGAGCAGGTGGCTGGTGCGGTGCGATTTCTCGCAGCAGATCCAGCCGCGGCTTACATCACTGGGCAAGTGATCCAAGTGGACGGTGGCATGGTGATGGCTTGAGCCATCAAGATTCGAGAGAGAGGGGCTGAGCCAGCTCGTCGCGGAGTCGACGGATCTGCTGAAGCAAGCGAAGACGGCGCAACCGTGCTGTTGCCGTCAAGAAAATGCGCAACGGCACATAAACGAGAGCCATCGTGGCGGCCAAACCCGCCAGAAGGACAAACAATAGGGCTCCTGAATCGTCCATGAATGAACCCTAATGAAACTGGCGCGAGACGGCAGTTCAAATCAGCAAGGGATTCGGCTATCCCCACCAGGGTGCAGGTCTTAAAAGGCTGATGCTCTATGGGACAGTGACGGACGGCTGAGTTGCCATCATGGCTAAACTTCTTTCTTTCTCCGACGAATCACGCAGTTCCCTTGAGCGTGGTGTGAACGCCCTTGCCAATGCTGTCCGAGTCACCATCGGACCCAAGGGTCGGAATGTCGTTCTCGAAAAGAAATTTGGCGCCCCAGACATCGTTAATGACGGCGACACCATTGCCCGCGATATCGAGCTGG
>QCVC01000030.1:0-17486 GCA_003210515.1 Synechococcus sp. AG-683-B21
ATCCAGCGAATGTGAACCACCTGCTCAACTTGTTTGAAACCGAGCTGCCGAAATTCAGTGGTTCCGTTGCCTCCGCTGCTTGAACCATTGCTCCAGTTGGGTGGAGGCTTCGGCCTCCATCACTCCGCCAATCACCGTCATTTTGTGATGGGCGCTGGTATGGGTTGCAAGGTTCATCGTTCCTCCCAGGCCTCCCCTTTTTCGATCATGGGCTCCAAAAACAACGGTCCCCATCCGTGCCTGAACTAAAGCTCCGGCGCACATCGGACACGGTTCCAGCGTCACGATTAAGCAACATTGATTGAAGCGCCAATCACCAAGAACCAACGCGGCTTGTTGAAGCGCGACCAATTCCGCATGGCCAAGGGGATCTTGTTTGGTTTCTCGTCGATTTCGGCCATGGCCGATCGCTCGACCATTGGCATCCAGCACCACTGCTGCAACAGGCACCTCCCCGCTGAGGCCGTTGATTTGGGCACGCTGCAACAGCACCTCCATCCACTCGTGGAATCGACCGGTTTGATCCACTCCGAATCGCAGGCGCGGCTGTGAGCACCATCCCACGAGGGGCGAGGATTAGGTCAGTTCAGTGCTCGCTCTTGCACGCCGGTTCCGATCCAAATCCTTCAACGGCACGATTGGCACCGTTTGCGGCTCCCTATGCAACGGATCCTGTGCTGCAGGATTTTCTGCACAGAACAGCGGATCTGCTTTGTGCCTGGATCGGATCTGCTGAGCAGCACAGCCCTTTGCCTCTAATGCGACCGCAGCCGTCGATCGCACCGAATGCTGAGGCGGCGGATCTTGATGCTCTTCTCCACGACCTACAGGTGGTGATGGATGGGGCCTTCCAGCCATCCCATCCGGGCTCTCTCGCCCATCTCGATCCACCACCCCTCACTGCTTCGATTGCTGCGGAACTGGTTTGTGCGGGGCTCAATAACAACCTGCTGGCTGATGAGTTGTCACCAGGTCTCTCAAGCTTGGAACAGGAATTGTGCGGCTGGTTTTGTCAGCGACTTGGGCTTCCAAAAGGGGCTGGTGGCGTCTTGGCGAGCGGTGGCACCCTCAGCAACTTGATGGCGTTGGTCACGGCGCGTGCCTGTGGGCAAGGCTCTCGCGATGGGGTGATCCTGTGTAGTCGCGATTCCCATGTCTCGTTGGTCAAGGCAACACGGGTGATGGGCTTGTCGGATGACGCTCTTGTCTTGCTGCCGACGGACGATGCTGGACGACTTTGTCTTGCTTCGGTTGAGCAAAAGCTGAATCAGTTGCGTCGTCTTCAGCGTCCATGTCTGGCGGTGGTGGCCACAGCAGGAACCACGGTTCGCGGGGCGATTGATCCCTTGCCTCAGCTGGCTGATCTTTGTCGTCAGCACAATGTTTGGCTGCATGTTGACGCTGCCATCGGCGGCGTCTTTGCCCTGAGTGTCGAGCATGCGTCCTTGATGCGAGGGTTGGATCAGGCGGATTCGATCACGCTGAATCCCCAAAAGCTGCTTGGTATCACCAAGGCCTCATCGCTGCTCCTGCTTCGCGATGGGCATCAACTCAGCACGACGTTCGGCACCGGACTTCCATACATGGAACGACCGACCGGTGAGCACCATGGCGGCGAGGTGGGGCTTCAGGGAACGCGACCAGCTGAAGTTCTCAAGCTTTGGCTTGGTCTGCGCCAGCTCGGTGAGGTGGGCATTGAAACGATCTTGTCCAATGCCCTGGAACGAAGGGCGGCATTTGCCAGTCAATTGGACAGCACTCGCCTCAACTTGTTGCCAGGTGATTTGCATATCCAGGCGTTTCGTCTGAACCAAAGCGATTCAACGAGCGGTGATGTCTGGAGCGAGCATCTGCGTCAGCAGCTGTTGTCAGCGGGATACATGCTTTCGCGGCCGTTCTATGGGGATCGCTTCTGCTTGAAGGGGGTTTTTGGTAACCCCCACACCACGCCAGAACATTTGACAGAACTGGCACAACTGATCAACGGCTCGGTGCGTTGATCCCATCGACCACAATCGACCCAATCCTTGGACAGGCCATGCCGGAACAGTCGCAGCGACCTCGCTGGATCGCCATCGTGACCGGTGCCATCTCTGTAGCGATTGGGCTGCTCTATCTCTTGATGATCACTGCTCTTGATGCCCGCGGTCCGCTGCTCCCCCCTCCTCCCGAGGCCCTGGCTGGGGCGGTAGTTGTCGCTTCGTCGATCGCTGAAGTGGCTCCACCACCTGACGCATCGCGGTTTCTAAAAAGCGTTGCAACGACGTTTCCCGCCGATTGAGCTGAAACGCTTCTTGGACGGCGTCTTGCATGCCGCCATCTCCCCAATCTTGGTCTTGTTCAAAAAACCGAATGAAGCTGCTTCCCGCGACTCGGGTGAGCCATGCCGCAGTAACTCCCTGGATCGCACGACCCACCAATAGGGTCGGCAAATTCAGGGTGAGCGCTGTGCCCAGCAAACTCATGGCACCTTTCACCATGCCAAGGGTTGCCAGGGTGCGTCCCACCGAAACGGCGAGTTCCTTGGCTCGTTCTTTCGACATTTCAATGCCGTAGATGCCCGCTATTTCCACCACCATTTGGGCATTGACCGCAGCTGTACTCAGGAGGTCGACACCCGGCAGAGGAGTGGCCGCTACGACCCCTGCTCCGATCCAGCAATAGCGATCGACGCAACGCTTCGCATCGCGGATGCGTTGTTGGTTCAAGAGGTCTCGACCGCGGGAATCAAGGTTGCGGCACTGGAGAAGAATGTTGTCTGCAATAAGTTCTTCCCCCTCGGCCTGCAACACAACCGCCAATCGCTGCATCAGGTCCATGACGTCGGGCTTGGGTTGTAGTGGTCGCCGACCCGGTTGTGGAATGGATTGAGGGGCGGCACTACATGCCAAAACATCCGCGTTCGACAACAGCCCTGTGCAGCGGGATCGCAACACCTGCAGCAGCTGTTTCTCTTCATCCACGCCGCGTAAATCGCGTTTGTTGAGAACAAGGAGGAGTCGTTTTCCAAGATCAGCAATTGAGCGCACCACCGCTAGTTCCGACGCTCGGAGATCGCCATCCACCACCACCAAGAGCAAGTCGGCTCGAATGGCGCGACGTCGTGCTTGATCTTCTCGACTTAGACCGTCGTCGCCTGCTTCAAGAATCCCCGGGGTATCCACGAGTTGCAGACCCCGATTCAATCCTTTGAGGCGCAACCTGTAACTGCGCGTTTCCTTGGTGAGCCCCATCGGAGCACCGACGTCTCCCACCATTTTTTGCAGGAGGGCTCTAATTAACGATGTTTTGCCGCTGGAGCCGGTGCCGAAGACGACGACCACCAGGTCTCCACGTTGCAGTTCCTCGTTCACCCGATCCCGTTCAGTCTGAAGGCTTTCGCGGGCGATATCACTTTCAAGTCTTTCGATTAGACGGTCGATATTGCTTAGGCTTTGGTCAGCGGCATCGCGCCGATTGGTTGGCGCCTGCAAAGGTTGCGTGGGGCGGCGTCGTGCCGTTGCTTGTTGTTCCCTCCACCAAGGCAGCCCGACCTGGACAACGGCGGTCGCCAAGAGAGTGAGTCCCAGCAGCAGGATTGGCGTAAGAAGCCAAGGGGGCAGGAAATAACTGAGATCCCACAGAAGGGTTCGGACGGCCTGTAGGACGACTCCCACGACCACAAGGGCCAGGAGGGCGCAGGCGAGTCCCAGCAGAAGCCGTGTGCGACCTTTCATGGTTTGGCTTGGTGTCCACTGCTTCTAGCGGCTCGGATCATGTCAGCCCATAAACCAGCCGCAATGGCACTTGATCCGGTGGTTGGGCTGTTGTCGTCATTGCCCAACCAAATTCCCAGAACCCAGTGATTGGCGGGTTCATAGCCGATGAACAACAAATCACGGCCTTCATTGGTTGTTCCCGTTTTCCCGCCTTCTTTGCCACCAAGGGCTGCGGCTTGGCCGGTTCCCTTGCGGACAACGGTACGGAGCATTCTTTGCATCTTCAACGCCGTGTCAGGACGAATGGCTTGCCGTGGGGTTGAGACGGGTGTGCTGCGGCTGCGGCAACGATCCGTTGTTTCGGACGCACAGGTTTCGGCATCAACGAGGCGTCGAATGGTGGTTGGCGGGTACCAAAGGCCTCCATTTTCGACGGCGGCATAGGCGCTGGTGAGTTCGATTAAGCGCACCTCGCTTTGCCCCAACGCGAGTCCGGGAACAGGGGAAAGGGGAGTGGTGATCCCGAGCGCACGCGCTTGGCGAACCACCTGATCAACGCCGATGCGTTGCGCGAGCCTTAAGGCAACCGTGTTGTCGCTCAATGCAAAGGCCTGAATCAGGGTGCGTTGTCCAGCACAGTCGCTCGCGAACTGTTGTCCTCCCCATCGCAACGGCCCACAGTCAATGGCTTGACTCGGAGACATGTTTTGTTCGAGGGCACCGAGGTAAGCAAAAAGCTTGAAGGTGCTTCCTGGTTGTCGGAGTGCCATCGAGGCGCGATTGAACTGACTGGCTCGGAAGTCGCGGCCACCACTGATCGCGAGAACACCACCGCTGCGGCTGTCGATCAAGACAGCCGCAGCCTGGTCAATCCCACGTCCGCTATTCACCCGCAGAGCACGACGCAGCTGTCGCTGCATGACTGCTTGAAGGTGCGGCTCGTAATGCGTCTCGATTAAAAAATTTCCTTCTTCGGCAACGTCAGCACCAACCAATGCGGCGAGATCACGCTGAACTTGGTCGCTGTAAAACGGCGCTGCATCCGCATGACGACGGCTACAGGCCTCTGGCGCGAGTTGAATCGGGCGACGTCGTGTCAAACGGGCTGTGTCGAGGGAAATTTTCCCTTGGTCGGCCATTTTGTTCAGAACAAGATTGCGGGCTTGTAGGGCCCTTGCGGGGTGGCGGCATGGATCATGGCCATTGGGAGACGGCAGTAAACCCACCAGGAGTGCCGCTTGGTCGAGGCGAAGTGTTGCAGCTGAGGTGTCGAAATAGGCCTGGGCAGCATCCTCAAAGCCATAGCCCACGCCGAGATAAACGCGATTGAGATAGCTCAACAACAGGTCTGATTTGCTGAACTGGGTTTCCAGCTGAAGGGCAACGAGTAACTCCCTCCATTTCCGTTCCAGGGTGTCTCCTTGTCCCACTTGATCGGGATAGAGGCTTCGAGCGAGTTGCTGCGTGAGACTGCTGCCTCCCTCCAGCACCTCCCGTCCCTGCACATTCGTGACCAGGGCGCGCAGGGTTCCGATCGCGTCAATGCCAGGGTGCCACCAGAAACGACTGTCCTCACTGGCAATGACGGCACTGATCAGTTTTGGGGAGAAGGCATCCATGCGTTGCAACTCGTTGTGCCGCTCGGAATCCAGTGAACTGATCGGCAAATCGTCTCGGTCGTAAAGAGCGATTGGCCCTTGCACCCGTGCCAAACGACCCCGCACGGGCACGCTGAGATTGGCAACCACTAGTAGACCTGAGCCCGCTGTCAGCGCTGCGGCGATCACAAGGCCAATCCGATGTGCCCATTTCTGCTGGTCTCGATCCGACGAATGTCTGAAGTTCAGCTGAGGTGCATCGGGCTCTGAGGCTGGAGCCAGTGTGATGTGATCTCCGTCGCGGAGTTCGAGTTCTTGAATCCGTTTTCCCTGCCACCACAAGCCATTGGTTGATTGTTCGTCGATCAGTAACCAGCGCCGACCACGACGGACCAATCGTGCGTGAAACCTGCTGATCGCTGGATGAATGAGAAGGATGTCAGCGTTTTTATCGCGCCCCAGCCGGTAACTCTCGCCGTGGAGTTCGATGCTTCGTTCGCGCTGATTCAGCTGTTGAATCAGCAATGTGGGATTAACCATGCTCCCCGTCATGGCGGTTGAGCCAGAGATCCAAGACGAAACACAGCACCGCAAGATTGATCGCGATATCAGCGCCGTTGAAGATCGGGAAGTTGATCGGCACGAGCGCGAGAAAGTCCACCACGTAGCCAAGGCGCCAGCGGTCTAAGCCATTGCCAAGCGTTCCGCCCAACAGGCATGCCGTCGCTAGGCCTTGCCAAAGAGGTATCGCACGTTGTCGCCCAATCCAGACCAAGATCCCCAAACTCACCAATAGGCTGAGCAGGCCTAGGAATTCTGTCGATCCGCTGAACAGGCTGAAGGCAGCACCACTGTTGTGAACCAGTTGCAGAGAGAGGATTCCAGGGATGGCGGGAATCGATCTGCCATCAACCAAGATCGCCGAGAGTACGGCCTTACTTAGCTGATCGATCAGCACGATGGCTGCAGCAATCGACAAGGTTGTGGATCGTTGCAGCACCCTGCTCATGATTCAACGATTAGAAGGCGACGCAAAATCACAGCGAGTAAGCCCGATGCGATGCAAAGGAAAATTTGAGCCGGAAGTGGGTTGATTGAGTACTGCATGATCAGGCTCAACACCGGTGAACTCCACCGTCCGAATAGCGCACCCAATCCGAGGTTGAGAAGGCCACACAACTGCAAAACCAAGAGACCAGCTCCAGCAGCGAAGCACTGCTTTGGTAGGTCCTGCATTCCCGTTTGATGCGCCAATCGGCCGGTCAACCAGGCTGCTGGAACAAAGCCCGCCAAGTATCCAAAGCCAGGCTCAAGCAGGTAATTCAACCCACCACCGCCATGGAACACCGGGAGGTTGATGAAGCCCATGCTCAAGTAGGCCACCGCCGCAATGACGCCAGCGCGTGGGCCACTGACCATGGCGCAGACCAACAATGCGGAGACTTGCCAGGTTGCGGGGAGATCAACAACCGCGAGCTGCGGAGTTGGTAGGAGCAGTGCCGCAGGCACAAGGCTGCCAATCAAAATGGCCATCAGCCCAGCCAGGGCACCGCTCCAAATAGCGAGAGCCCTCAAGTTCCACAAACAACTGGGGCCATCCTGCTCGAGAATGAACGTCCTGCCTAGAGATCATGACGGCCTCCATTGGTGACAGGTTGCGACTGAAGCAACAACTTCCTTATCTGAAGACCGCCGATCCCATGCCGATGTTGCGTCCATCGGACCTTGTCAGCCTGGATGAAGTGGGGGAAGTCGTTGCGCTACATCCGCTCGACACCGTCGCTGTTCGGTTTCGCCGCGGCACCTATTTAATCTCCCTCGATCAACTCGAGGCTGCTGCCATAGGTGATGACGCTCAAGATGATGTCGATGACTCAGTGGAGTGATCGCGTTATGGATGTCGTTTAGCCCAAACCCGCTCCAGAGTCTCTAATGATTCGGGCGGACCACAGAGGCTGAGCTGGGGTTTCTGGAACCAGCGTTGGCAGGTCTCTTGGATGCGATCAACCGTGATTGATGCAATGGCTTCCATACAGCTCTGGTCATGGTCATCGCGCAGTCCCATGGCGCGAAGTTGAACCCTCCGCTCAGCGCGTTGAGAGCAGGTTTGCCGAGCCTGGGCCAACTGACCGATGAACTTGGCGCGCGCAAGGGTTAGATCGGCTTGACTCAAAGTGGTTTGGCAGAGCTCGTCCCAGCTTTGAAGAAGGAGTTGCAGGCTGAGTTCAGCCCGTTCCATCCCAGTAGCAGCCAGAAGCACAAAGGGGGCTGGTCCCATCAATTGTGGATAGTGCACTGCAACTTCGTAGGCAACACCGTGTTCCTCCCGAAGCCGTCGAAACAGAAGGCTCGACATCCCAACCCCGAGATGACATTGGAGCAAGCGCAACACCAGATCATCGGGATGTCCGTGGGGGACCGTTGCTTGTCCAAGCATCAGAACCACCTGTTCTGTGTCCAGCGATTCAAGATGAATCCTTTCGCCTGCAGGCGTTCCGTAATTAAGACGACCAGCGTTCCATTCAGCCGATGCTTGTGGCCAGCCACGGAAACCATCCATGGCACGAATGCGGTGCTCGATGTCTGCGGGTAGGCAGCCCGCCAGGCTCAAAACGCTTCGCCCGCTTGGGAGTTGCTGGGCCAGGGGCAGAATCTGCTGGCGTTCGATGTTTTGGAGGTCCTGTTCCACTCCCATCGGATCATGGCCATAGCCGCCGTCGTTAAAGGCGAGTCCACGCCATGCGACGGCTGCCATGTGAAATGGGTCCTCCCGCTGCCGCTGCAACATCTGCAGGGTGAGGTTTTTTTCGAGGGCGACTTGGTCCGGTGCGAGATGCGGTTCTAGAACCATCCACCCCAATAACGGAAGAAGCTGCTCCGCATCCTCCAGGGTGCTGCGAAGACTCAGTAGCAACCCATCCTCTTGCGCATCGCAGCGCAGCCCTGCTCCACATCCCTCGACAACATCAGCGAGTTCCTTTGGGTTGTAGGGGCCGCACCCCCGGCTCAGGAGCGACGCCAATAAGTCGTGGGCACCGCGCTGATCTCTGGCATCGCAAGCACTGCCAAATGGCAGCCAAAGCTTTGCGGCCATCACGCCCGGTGACGCGAGAGGTTCGACCAAAATATCCAGTGCTGAACTCACTGGTTGGCTCCAGGGCGAGCAATCAACACACAGGCCTTTTCAGGCAGTAGCGCAGGGAATAGTTCGGTCTGCAGTCGTTCGGCACTCCATTGGCTCAGATGGTTTAAGGGAGATAACAGGTCTTGGTTGCGATTCCAGAGCACGTGGCTAGCACAAAGACCGGTCACATGTCCGACAGATTCCAACGAGTAGCGGAGGCTATTGCTCACAAGCTGGTACCCACGCCTTAACTCTTGTTCTGAGACGGCTTCGTCTGCCATTTGATGCAGCACTGCATTGATCTCTTGTTCAACTGCGGGCAATGCATCTTCTGGGCAGATCACTTCGAGGGTGATGAGGCTCCCCTCCTCCAAGGCGGTGAGGTCCATCGAGATGCTTTCAACCAATTGAAGCTCCTCCCGTAAACGCTCCACCAGACGACTTCTTCTTCCCTCACCTAACAGTGTTGTCGCGAGATCTGCTCCCATAACGGCGTCCTGGTTGTGGGCAGGCGCTGTTGTCCAAAGCATCAAAATTCGCGCCGACTCCAAGCGGTCGACCCGTTGCGTGTGGCGGCCGGCGTGAAGCATTAACGGCAAGGGTTGATGCGAGCTGGGCTTGTTTCGATCTCCTGGTAGGTCCGCCAAGGCCGATGCTGCGATGGCTGGTTTGAGCGTTTCTGGGGCAGGGCCAGCCAGGGCCAGGGTGCAATTCGGCCCGAGGTAACGCCGTTGGTGAAACCGCCGCATCAGGCTGGGCTCCATGGCGTTGAGCGTTGCAACCCTGCCGAGAATGGGTCGGCCGTAGGCATGGTCTCCGCAACCCAAGCTCAAGATGCTTTGCAGCACTTGCTCGGTGGGTTGGTCGGCATATTGGGCAATCTCTTCGAGCACCACATCTCTCTCTGTGGAAAAGCCCTGGGGGTCGAGGGCCGGTTGCAGCACAAGTTCAAGCAGTAAATCCAAAGCCTCGGCTGCTCGATCTGGTGGGATCAAAACGTGAAAGTGCACGTCGTCGAATCCAGTGGCTGCATTGCTGCTGCCTCCAAGCGCTTCGATGGCTTCATCGAAGGCCCCAGCGGCTAAGCGATGACTTCCCTTGAACACCATGTGTTCAAGAAAATGTGCGATGCCTTCCTCACCAGGCTGCTCACTACTGCTGCCGGCTTGGCACCAAAAATCAAGGCAGGTGAGCGGTGCATCGGGCATTGCTGCCGCCACGCAACGGGTGCCGTTGGGCAAAGTCCAGTTGTCCAACTTGGGACCGAAGAACGAACGGTTCAGAACTGCGTGGCAAAGTTCTATTCTGTGCCTGCCGGCCTTGATGCAGCCTCAGTCGAAGGATCCCTGTCAGGAACTGCATCCTCTGGTGTCGACGCTCGCAGCGTCCATCCGTTCGTCTTGGCAAAAACTTCCAGAACTTGCACCGTTATGCACCGCTGATGACCTCAAGGCGATTCATGGAGAACTGGACGGTGAAACGCTTTTTATTGGCAACGAGCTGTATCAGTGCCGAGGTTTTCGCAAAATTCACCTGGAAATAGCAAGACTCGGCAACGGCTTGCAGATTCTTCACTGCGTTTGGTTCCCTGATCCTCGATACGACCTACCGATTTTTGGGGCCGATATCGTTGCGGGCCCTGCGGGAATATCGGCGGCGATTGTTGACCTATCGCCGACATCGGGCGAGTTACCTGATCCAGTGTTTGAAGGCCTTGAGGCGATTGAAAGGCCAGCATTTCGTCAGGTGCGAGACCTGCCTGGATGGGGGACAATTTTTTCAAGAAAGGTGTGTTTCATTCGGCCAGATGGAGCCGACGAAGAGGCTCTTTTTAATCAGGTCGTCACCGACTATCTCGAGGTTCTTTCCGATTGCGCCTCGCGCGCAATACCCGAATCACCAACAACCGTTTCTACGATCAACCGGTATGAAGGCCAACTGAATTACTGCCTTCAACAGAAGCGCAACGACAAAACCCGCCGGGTGCTCGAGAAAGCGTTCGATCCAGAGTGGGCCGATCGGTATATCGAGCTTCTGTTGTTTGATAACCCGCCAACTCCTTAATGCCGAAGATTCCTCGTCCTCTGATCGCAGCTACTGCAGTCGTTGTTGCGGCTGGCGGTTGGTTGGTATTGCGTCCAAAGCCCTCACAGCTTCAAAGCTCGCCAGTTGTGCCGGAACAGGCGTCACCAGTCAAAGCGGAAGCGGTGGCGGCCCTTGGTCAACTGATGCCCGCCGGCGATATTCGTAGTCTTGCTGCACCTACCGCAGGAATTGCGGGGACGCCTCGGATCGCAGCCCTGCATGTGAAAGAAGGTGCGCTGATTCAACGCGGCGAGGTGTTGGCCACCTTTGATCACCGCCAGGGGCTCTTGGCCGATCTCGAAGAAATCAACGCCAAATTACGAAGCCTTGAGCAGCAAATTGCTCTGCAAACGGTTGAGGTCAGTCGGTTTCAAAAAGCGGCTGAGTGGGGGGCTGCTGAACGTGTGTTGGTGGACAACAAACGGGAAGAACTGATTCGGATGCAGGGCCAGCGCTCAGAGGCTTTGGCCAGCCGAAAGGGTTTGCAAACAGATCTTGCTTTGAGCCAACTCATCTCACCCATCGATGGCTTGGTTCTTGAAATTCATTCCCGTGAAGGAGAACGCCCAGGCAGTGATGGCGTGATGGACGTTGGGGCAAGTCAAAAGATGGAAGCAAAAATCGAGGTTTATGAGTCGGATGTTGCGAGAATCCGGCTTGGCCAGATCGTGCGTTTAACAAGTGAGAACGGTGGCTTTAAAGGCAATCTGAATGGACAAGTGATTCGGATTAGCCCCCAGGTTGAGCAGCGCGCTGTGCTGTCGACTGACCCCACCGGCGATGCGGATGCCCGGGTGGTGCAAGTGGACGTTGCCTTGGATCCCGCCGATGCCAAAAAGGTCATGCGCTTGGCTGGTTTGAAAGTGATTGCCCGTTTCCAGGCGAACTCATGACTTCGCCATGGCAGGGACGTCGAATTCCACTCTCTTGGATGTTGCTCACCCGACAACCAGTGCGGTTGTTCGTGGCTCTTGCTGGCATCAGTTTCGCCGGAATCCTGATGTTCATGCAGCTCGGTTTTCGTGATGGCTTATTTGATGCAAGCGTCACGGTTCATCGGCTCTTTGATGCCGACTTGGTGCTGATCAGTCCCCGTTCAGCCAGTTCGGTGCGGATGGCGGGATTTCCCCGTCGGCGCCTCATTCAAACCTTGGCTGATCCATCGGTTGAAGGAGTCACCCCCGTCCATTGGGGTTTGATGTTGTGGCGCAATCCTGAAACCCGTCGCAATCGGGCCATCCTGGCGCTGGGCTTCAATCCTGATGATCCGTTCTTTTTAGACCCTGGACTAGCAGAACAAACCGGGGTTTTGAAGCAGAAAGGCCGAATTTTGTTCGATCGGTTGTCGCGTCCTGAATTTGGTCCGATTGCCGACTGGTATAACGACGGAAAGGTGGTGGAAACAGAAATAGCCGGCAATCGGGTCCGAGTTGAAGGGTTGGTGAGCTTGGGCACCAGTTTTGGAGCCGATGGCAATTTGCTCACGAGTACCGAAACATTTTTGGATTTGATGCCTCAGAAATCCCCTGGTGGGATTGAGGTTGGCTTGATTCGGTTGCAGCCTGGAACCGATCCCGACCTCGCTGTTGAGCGTCTTCAACAGCGATTACCCGACGACGTGACGGTGTTGACGAAACAAGGTTTTATTGATTTCGAGCAGAACTACTGGAAAAGCAGCACCTCCATTGGCTTCATTTTCACCCTCGGGGCTGCCATGGGCTTCGTGGTGGGTTGCGTGATTGTGTATCAGGTGCTGTACACCGATGTGAGTGATCATCTGCCCGAATACGCCACCTTGATGGCCATGGGTTATCGCATGAGTCACTTGCTTGGTGTTGTGATGCGAGAAGGTTTTTATCTAGCGGCGCTTGGTTATGTGCCCGCCTATCTCGCCGGACAAGGGCTGTATTGGTTCGTTCGTGACGCGACAAAACTCCCGGTGGGCATGGATCCTGCCCGTGCGATCACCGTTCTGGTGATGATTCTTGTGATGTGCATGCTGTCGTCGCTGTTGGCGATGCGCCGTTTGATCGATGCCGATCCTGCGGAGATCTTCTGACATGTCTGTTGCTCTCAACTTTGATTCGGCGCCGGCGGCGGTGTCGATTGACACCTTGAGCCATTCCTTCGGTCAGGGTTCGATGCGCCGTCAGGTCCTCGAGAACATTTCCCTGCGGATCAATCCCGGAGAGGTTGTGTTGCTAACAGGACCCTCGGGATGCGGCAAAACAACCCTGCTCACCTTGATTGGTGCTTTACGCACGGTGCAACAGGGGTCGGTGAATGTGCTCGGTCAACGATTAGACGGCGCCGGACGTCGCAGCCGCCAACAAGTGCGCCGTCGCATTGGCATGATTTTCCAGGGCCACAACCTGTTGCGGTGCCTTACGGCAGAACAGAACGTGCAAATGGGTGCGGATCTGTTGCCAGATCTCACCTATCGGGCGCGAAGGAATGAAGCCCGTACCTGGCTAAGGGCGGTTGGTTTGGACGATCAGCAAATGGGTCAGTTGCCCCATGATTTGTCCGGTGGTCAAAAACAACGTGTAGCGATTGCCCGTGCCCTGGCCGCCCATCCACGTTTGCTTTTGGCTGATGAACCCACCGCAGCATTGGACAGCAGAACCGGACGAGAAGTGGTGGATCTGCTCAAGAAACTGGCTCGGGAGCAAGCGTGTGCAGTGTTGATGGTGACCCATGATCCGCGCATTCTGGATGTGGCCGACCGACTTCTCGAAATGGAAGATGGCTGTTTATTGCCTGCTGTTTAGTAAGATGGTTGAAATTGAAAGTGACATCAACGGATGGCCAAGCGCAGAAACCTGAAGAAAGAGAAACAGGAGCGCAACCGCGCTTATGCGCGCAAGTTCAAAAAGCGCAAGATGCGTAACGACGGCCGTGGAGAAGGTGCTGGTAACGGCGTTACAGGTACTGCGAACAACGGCGGCGCCGCCGATTGATCGGTTCCATGGGTCGTTCACGATCAAATTTGAAAAAGGGGATCTTCGGACCCCTTTTTTTGTGTCCGTAGGCTGGTGGTCTTGTTGCTTCGGCTGTCGCGATGTTCGTAAGCGTCGTTATTCCGACCTACAACCGCAGGCCGATTCTCGAGAAGTGTCTCGATGCATTGGAGCGGCAGCGCGTAGCGGGCCCCCTTGATCAGTACGAGGTGGTCGTCGTCGATGACGGATCCACCGATGGCACCCCCGTCTGGCTACGCGGGCACGTGGATCGTTTCCCCCATGTTCGGTTGGTGGAACAGCAGCACGGTGGTCCTGCGGAAGGGCGTAATCGAGGCGTGGATCACGCCAAGGGTGATGTGATCGTCTTTATCGATAGTGATCTGGTGGTAACAGAGTCGTTTTTGGCCTGTCATGCCAAAGCCTTGCAACGGAGTTGGGATCAGCGTGGCAATCGGCTTTGCTTCACCTACGGGGCTGTGGTGAACACAGCGAATTTTGAAGACCCCACATCAGAACGCCACAAGCTTCGAGATCTCTCATGGGCCTACTTCGCGACAGGCAATGTGGCGATCGACCGTGGAGTTTTGGAGCGCTCAGGCTTGTTTGATTGTTCGTTTCGTTTGTACGGATGGGAAGACCTGGAATTGGGGGAACGTCTACGGCGGATGGGGGTTGGCTTGATCAAATGTCCAGAGGCTGTTGGGTATCACTGGCATCCAGCGCTCACGCTTGATCAGATTCCCAATTTGATTCGTGTAGAGGGTGAACGGGCTCGGATGGGACTTGTCTTCTTTCGGAAGCACCCCACCCGTCGTGTGCGCTTCATCATTCAGTTCACTTGGTTGCATCGACTGCTCTGGGAGGTTTTAACGCTTGGGGGTTTGGTGAATCAGCACAGTCTTCGACCGACGCTGCGTTGGTTGATTCACAACGGTTATCCAGGCACAGCGATGGAGCTGCTGCGTCTTCCTTTGAACAGGATTGGCGTGCGTACTCTTTTTCAAGTGGCAGAGGCGGAAGGACTGCACTGAAAGCAATCGATTTGGTACCGTCAGAGGGTCCCCTATTCCGCACACTTGCCCGTTTCGGGTGTACTTGGACGGTTTTTCGGCCCTGGTCGTGATTGTTCAGTCCCTGGCAGGTGGAGGCGAACCCGAAACCCTTAAACCATGGCTGTTGTCACTCTCTCCGAAATGATGGAGGCGGGTGCCCACTTTGGGCACCAAACCCGTCGTTGGAACCCAAAGATGTCGCGCTACATCTATTGCGCGCGCAATGGTGTCCACATCATTGACTTGGTTAAAACCGCTGTATGCATGAACAATGCATACAAGTGGACCCGTTCTGCAGCGCGTAGCGGCAAACGTTTTCTGTTCGTTGGTACCAAAAAGCAGGCCTCTGAGGTGGTTGCTTTGGAAGCCGCCCGTTGTGGCGCGGCCTATGTCAACCAGCGTTGGCTGGGCGGCATGCTCACCAACTGGACCACCATGAAAGCGCGTATCGATCGTCTGAAAGACCTCGAACGCATGGAGTCCAGTGGTGCCATTGCGATGCGCCCTAAAAAAGAAGGAGCTGTTCTCCGTCGGGAACTTGAGCGTCTTCAGAAATACCTCGGTGGTCTGAAGACCATGCGTCGTCTTCCTGACGTTGTTGTTTTGGTTGACCAGCGTCGGGAATCCAACGCCGTGCTCGAAGCCCGCAAACTGGACATCCCGTTGGTGTCGATGTTGGATACCAATTGCGATCCCGATCTCTGTGAGGTGCCGATCCCTTGCAACGACGATGCAGTCCGATCTGTTCAACTCGTCCTTGGTCGCTTGGCTGATGCGATCAATGAAGGCCGCCATGGCTCTAATGAGCAAAGAGGCGGAGACGATTACGAGGCTTAAGCCTTTCGTCCGCTAAGTTCTCGCCGCCGATCTGCTTTGCAGATTGGTGGCGATTCATGTTTCCTTTTTATCTCCCTTAAATCCGATGGCTGCCGTAACCGCAAAGCTTGTCAAAGAACTGCGCGACAAGACAGGCGCGGGAATGATGGACTGCAAGAAGGCTCTTGCAGCAACAGACGGTGATACCGACAAGGCTGTCGAGTGGCTGCGCCAAAAGGGCATTGCCAGCGCTGAGAAGAAATCTGGAAGGACCGCCGCAGAGGGATCGATCGGGAGCTACATCCACACCGGCGCTCGTGTGGGTGTGTTGATCGAAATCAACTGTGAAACAGACTTTGTCGCCCGTGGCGACATGTTCCAAGAGCTGCTTCGGGATGTGTCGATGCAAGTGGCAGCGTGTCCAAACGTGGAATACGTCACCACCGATGAGATTCCACCGGAGATCAGCGAGCGTGAGAAAGCGATTGAAATGGGTCGGGACGACCTAGAAGGCAAGCCCGAGAAGATGAAGGAAAAGATCGTTGAGGGTCGTATTGCCAAGCGCTTAAAAGAGCTGGCTCTGATGGAGCAGCCTTTCATTAAAGACAGTTCCATCACCGTTGCTGAATTGGTCAAGCAGGCCGCCGGCAAGATTGGTGAGAACGTCAAAGTGCGTCGATTCACCCGTTACACCCTCGGCGAGGGCATTGAAGTCGAAGACAACGACTTCGCCGCGGAAGTGGCGTCCATGCAGAACGCCGGCTGATCCCGGTGTCTGTTCCGGACATCAAGTCCGCCTACGACCCATCAGAACAGCTGGCACGCCTGCAACGGCAGTGCCGGCTCAGATCGGTTGCCATCTATCGGGATCAAGCGCTCTATTTGCAGGTGTTGCGCGACGAAGTGCAAGCTGCCACGCGCCAGGCGCTGTTTAGTTTGTTGAGTGAGGTTGATCCCGCAAGGTTTAGTCGCCTGAGTGGCATCGAGCGGAGCCGTTTTCACGCGGCGGTGCAGGACTTAACCAAGCGGTGCTCCGTTTTACTCACGGTGGAGCAACTCATGCATCTCGTCACCCAGATGCACGATGAACAGCGTCGTCAACAGGCGCATGCGAGTCGTGAGATGTTGCAAGGACTCTCCAAAAATCTTCAGGAGACCAAAACAGCAACACAACAGGATCAAACTGATCCGCCGCGGTTGAACCGAGCCGATCCTGCAGGATCCGTTCATTTGAGTTTGGCGTCTCCACTGGGCTCTCCTCCTGTGGCACCGATGAACCCTTTTGATCAACCTCAGAGCGAAGCCAGCGATGAGTCAGAGACCGTTATCCCTGGGGACGAGGACGACCAACAGCAGAATTCTGATCTCGACGTCTTGCAATCGTTATTCCAGCTGGCAGGTGATGTCATGCAACCGTCAGGGCCTGTTGAGGATTGGATGCTTGATTCACCGAGCAGTCCATCGTCGGAAGGGGGCGATCATTTGCTCCCGACACGTCCTGATGCCTTGCTCCATTGGATGCAATCCATGGATTTGGCCCTCTCTCGGCGTCTGCGCAATTTGTCCCACGCCGTCAATGTTCAGATGTTGAGAGCGGGGCTTGCGCAAGCCCTTCTGCCCATCACCCTGTTGGAGGCCGTTCAGCGCGGACAAATGGAAACCCAGCCAACGGCTAGCAATGTTTTACGCATTCGGATGCCATTGGCCATGGGTGAGCTTGAGCCAGGCATGGATGTGTTTTCGATTTTGATTCGCACGAGTGAGTTGGAATTCGACAGTCATCGGTTGCGCCGTTGCCGCAACCGTTTACGCCAACACCATCACGATTTGACCAAAATGGTTGGACAGCAACGTCACTGGGAGCGTCGCTCCCTGGATCGCGAGGCCCGGACCCATTGGCAGACTCCACCCGATTCGACTCCACTCGATTCGACGGCACGCGACTCGAGATCAATGCCGACCGGGGACTGACGAGCGCTCAGCTAGCTCTGTTCCTTGCCTGGCTGCGCCCACTCCAGCAGTCGTTGGGTTTGGAGGTGGATCGCGGTTTTCAAAATCTCCAAGGACGACAACAGCGTTTTCACGAGTTCCTATCGCAACAGTTGTCGGCACCTCCGTCGATACCGATGCCCCGTGGCGCTGTGGAACGA
>QCVC01000031.1:0-16640 GCA_003210515.1 Synechococcus sp. AG-683-B21
TCATGCGAATGCGCAGAAAGCCATCGCATTCTGAACATAGCTTTTGCCGATAAAAGTATTGATTTGGTTTAGATGTTATATGTAATAATGTGATTGTATGGCGTCGGATCTATCGATTTGAATCGTCAGATAAATGTTGTGAAAGAGGTTGTTTTATGGCCATCGGTCTGAAAGGGATTCGAGCTGTCCGGTGTTGTCGTAGCGCCGCACGATCTGCTGGTGTTGGCCATTAACGTCGAGCCATCGCAACCCACAAACCGTGCAGTCACTCATCTGTCGGTCCCGTGGATCAACTAACACTTCCACCCCAGGCTCCGGCATCCAAATCAGCCAGTCTCCGCAAGGCACTGTTTCGCATTGAATTGGCTGTGAAGGAGGGATGGCTTCGCCCCCACCTTTGGTCTCAATGATGTAAACCACTTGATCAACACCGTGGTGTCCGTAGCGGGCAACGACTCGCCGACGTTCTTCACCAGAAACAACGCTCAGCTCTCCGACCCAACCAAACGGTGTGACAGAGCTAGGACCCAGTGACCATCCACCTGCGAAGTTCACCTGCATCGTGAAAGGTACGGTCTCGAAGTTCATCGACCGCTGTTGGCCTGTGCGTTTATAGGTGAGGCAGCTTTTAATCAAACCATCCTTTTCTTGTACCTCCAGCGACGTGAGAAATCGATCGTCTTCGACGCCGCTGCTGTTGAGACGCATAAAACATCCCTTCCATAGCCCCTTGTTGTGCAGCAACAGGGCGGAGCGGGGATCATGCATGACCTGATGAACGTGGGTCGGCCACCAATCGTGGCGGTTTCAACCAACGGCTGTGAATGAGGCTTAGGCCTTCTAGAGGGTTTGCATCCGCTCTATTTTGTTCCAGCCATGCTCTGAGGGTTCGTTGATCAGCAAGGGACTCGGAGATCAGCCGCCATGGTTACGCAACAGATGGGTGTGAAGTCCGCACCGAAGCCTTCGGATCACCACATCTCTCAAGATCGATTGTCTGAGTAAAACTAGAGGAAAAGATAGGAGGTTGTGATGAATCTCATGAAGCATTTCCATTTCCCCAATAAAAAAACCACCAACTGCGGAATTTCTAAGCCCATACCCCATAAAGTCCAAAACTACTGGGATAAAGCTTGTGATCAAAATCCTGCGAAACCTGGTTGCAAGATCTATGAGAGCTAGGTCTTTGGTTTGGTAGCCGATGGCGCTTCTGGGTAATAGACGAAGCGCCAAAGGATTAAAAACTTTTTTGAGAACTTGGTGATCGTTATGATCAAAAAACGGACCGTTATCCTCGACACAAATGTGTTGCTCCATGATCCCGAATCACCAAGGAGGTTCGGTTCTGATCAAGTGATTATTCCAATTCAAGTGATTGAAGAGGTTGATCGATTTAAAAAGGATCCAGGTGAAAAGGGTAGAAATGCCAGGCGTGTTTCAAGGTTGTTGGATTCCTTCCGAGCGAAAGGAAATCTGGCTGATGGAGTCTCCATGAGTCATGGAAATGGAAGTACATTAAAAGTTGCATTTTGTAGAAAAGAAACGACCGATCGCTTGCCACCTGAATTAAAGGGAGATAGTGGTGATAATAAAATTTTGGCCGTAGCACTAGAAGAGCAAAATAAAAGGATGTTAGGCGATGAAAGTGAAGTTGTGCTGATTTCTAAGGATACAAATTTGAGAATTAAAGCAGATGCAGTTGGCCTCAAGGCAGAAAGCTATACGAATGACTTGATTGACGTTAAAGATCTATATAAGGGGTTTAGAGCGATTAATGTAAATCACGAAGTAATCGATAATCTCAATAGCGCTGGGTCGCTATTGCTTGATTCAAATCCAAAGCTATTGGAGGCTAAATTAAGAGCAAATGAGGGAGTTGTCTTCAATAGCGAAGGCAAAAAAGGCCACACCTATTTGGGCAGATATCATGCAGAAACAAAAAGTATAAGAGGCTTGGAATGGTTGAAGAGAGCAAGGCTTGGTCGGATTAAGTCGAAAAATCTTGAACAAAGCTTTGCCTTGGATTTGTTGCTCGATCCAAATGTTCAACTTGTGAGCCTTGTTGGTAAAGCTGGTACAGGTAAAACACTCCTTGCATTAGCTGTAGGATTGCATCTCGTTGCCGACGAAAATTTATACGACAAGTTATTGGTGACAAGACCACCGATATCACTTGGGAAAGAGCTTGGATATCTACCTGGAAGTCTTGAAGAAAAGCTCGCGCCGTGGATGAAACCAATTATTGATAATCTGAATTACTTGACTGGTTCAGGCATCGACAAGCAAGGCGAGCGATCGAAGAAGCATGTAAGAAATAATAGTACTCATTCGTGGGAAGACTTGAAAGGAATGGGATTGATTGAAGTAGAGGCTATTAATTACATTAGAGGGAGATCAATAGCCCATCAATACATACTCGTTGATGAGGCTCAAAACCTTACGCCACTCGAAGTCAAGACAATCGTCACAAGAGCAGGTGAAGGAACAAAATTAGTCTTTACGGGAGATCCTAATCAGATCGACAATCCCTATGTGGATTCTGACAGTAACGGGTTAACTTGGCTGGCAGAAAAATTAAAAGGTCAAAATATTGTTGGACATATTACATTGAGCAAGGGTGAACGCAGTCCACTTGCCGAATTAGCAGCAAACATGCTTTGATTTATTAGTAGGCGAAACCAGCTAGAACTTCATGAGCAAATTCAGTAAAGATTCAGATATTGCAAAGTCTAATTTGGAGGCAATTATGCGTTCGCCTACTTATCAGATAGCCCATGAAGATCAACAGTTGTTGAATAGTGATGAAATGCGTGGTGTAAGAATGCTACTTGAAATTAGTAAGCCAGAGCACCATCTCGAATTGGCTGGAATCAAATCCACGATTATTGTTTTTGGAGGGGCGCGAATTGTCGATCCAGACAACGCGAAGAAGCAGCTTGCTGAGGCTCAGCAGTTATTACAGCAAAATCCTGAATCGATAAGCCTCAACCAGAGGGTTCGTAGTTGCGAAGGCCTTTTAGGCTTGGCCCCCTTTTATAATGCGGCCAAAGATTTTGCATATTTAGCTTCTAAGTATGGTCAATCAATGCTAGATCAAGATGAAAGATGTTCATCCCATGTGATTGTAACTGGTGGTGGACCAGGGATTATGGAGGCTGCGAATCGCGGCGCATTCGAGGCCGGTTGTCGATCCGTTGGCTTGAATATATCGTTGCCTTTTGAGCAACATCCAAATTCTTATATCACGCCTGAACTATGCTTCCAATTTAATTATTTCTCGATACGAAAATTTCATTTTGTGATGCGCTCAGTTGGAGCCGTTCTGTTTCCAGGGGGTTATGGCACTCTCGACGAATTATTTGAACTCTTAACTTTGAGGCAAGTTGGTACGAAAAGTCCAATGCCAATCGTTCTTTTTGGGAGAGAGTTTTGGGAGCGGTTAATTGATTTCGAGTTCTTGGCTGAGTCTGGCTTGATTTCTCGCGACGACCTCAAGCTCTTTCACTTTGCCGACTCAGCAGAAGAAGCTTGGAGGCACATCCAAGCTGGTACGTCTGAATTTTCTTAGTGATCCGCATTATGATGAATCTATAAAGCACTGTAGGCTTCAAATTTGACTATCAACTGGATACATCTAGCAAATCAGTCTCTGTTCTGTTGTTCGGTCTCTTGACGGTTGTCCACCTCACAGTGGCGATGAGCAGCCGCGAGATTTATGTGGTCGACTATCCATGATCATGATGACAACCGAAATTCGTAACTGGGCTGTTGTTGCAGCAGCAATGGAAGCCAAAGGCGCAACGAATAGCGAAATGTATCGCCGTGCCAAAGTTCTGGCTGAAGGCCAAGCCGATCCGATGCCTACGAGCGATCCAGCAGCTCCGTTCAGTATTACGACGGCTTGATTTATCAGTCTTGAAACATAGTCCTAACTCAATTCTGGGGATTAGCTCAATTTAATTGTTATGACCAACCATCATTTATCAGTCGAGCAGAGGTTCCACCTCGAAGCCGCATTCCGTGAGATTGATGCCTGCGATGACATTGAGATGCTCCGCTCTCTCACCAAGCAGATCATCACGGCCCAGGAGAACGACAAGGCGTTTGCTCGTGAGGCCATGGTTCAAGTCCGAAAGGAAATGGAGGCTGCAGCCAGTCAGCGCTTCGGCTTTAATTGGGGACAGTCGTCATGATTCCGACCTAATTAAGCCGTAGCAGCTCCATTGGTTAGGTCCTACTGCTTTCCGACCACGGACCCTGATGAAGCCCTGAATATCTGGGTAACGTCTAATTACGACGCAGTTGTTTCGTCTGGCTGATTGGAGTGCCCTTGGTCCTGTCCGACCTGGCGCATCAGCCATGCCAGCCATTCTTGGTATTCAGATTCAGCTTGATTGGCCCGCCGATACATCTCCATCAGTTCTGCCAAAGATTCCTCGGGATGCCAATGGTCTAGTTGTACTGGTTTTAGCCCTGTGAACCAGGTTGAAAACCTAAAGGTCGGAAGCTTTTCCACTTTTGCCGCTTTCACAAGTTTTCCGTTTCACCACTGAACTATTCCGCTGGCTTGATGCTTCACTGTGCCGATGTCAGAAATTGATGAATCGATTGTTTGCGCTATTTTAATTTCTTCGGGTTGTATCGTACAAAAAATATGATCAAAGTTGAGCTACTTGCGGCAAGAATTCCTGGTTTGGTTGGGATCATTGCTGATCACTATTGGCTTCTTATATTGCGTGATTGCCAGGTGCAACCTCACCACACCTGTGATCGTTGGGAGGTGTGGCAACATCCGTACCAGAATGATTCAAGTTGGGGACATCTTCACAAGAATCTTTTGCTTCCCTACCAAGGAGTTGGAAATGGACCCCCTCGATTAATACGCCAGTGGTTGGATGAAGAGGCTTTGCTCATCATGGGGAGACTTGAATCATCTCCAAACAACTACCCATTGATTCACCAATATGGATACTGGCCTGGTCCGAACAGCAATACTTTTGCCCAATGGGTTGTTCAAGATCAAATGACACTCGGAAGCCGAGCGATTGGAAGAAGCTTCCCTGTGCCAACTCCGGCCTGATCACCAGCTCGACCACCTGGCTGCGCTTGGTTCGGTGATTGTGTTAGTTATGGATCACGCCAAAGCGCCCGATAAAGGGACCACTGCGCGAGAACCGATAACCGTTTTTTCAATGAACAGAAGATCACTCACTCCAGAGCGGGGAGACTCAGCTTCGCGAGTTAATGCCCCCAAGCCAACCAAAAAGCAACCAGAATTAATCACCTGGGAAGAAATTATTGGCAAACGCTAGATATAGCTCTTTATTTGAATGGCTGACGCTAGATGTAGTGCCGATAAAATATTTGCATTGTCTTGGTTGCCTCTGTGATGTTTCGCGCGTCTGTCGTTTGTCGCTCTTCAGGTTTCTCACATCGATGAGAAGCCATCCTGATCCTGATTGGTGTGCCTTAGGCATGCCGGGATAAGAGGCATGAAGCCTTTGCTTCTCCTGAGCAAATCAACCTCATACTGCGAAACCGTCAGGTCTTTGCATGAAGCTCTCCCTTACCCTCCCTCTGATCGGTTGCACGATCGCGATGGCCAGCATGGTGATTTGGTTCGCAACCAAGGCGTCTGTCCTGTTCTGACCAGCACCATTGGTGTTGGGTGCGGTTAGGTGAAGTTGTGCTGGCGATCAGGATTTTCCAAACAGCTTCTCCAAGGCATTCCGTTCGTTTTGCAGTGAATTGGCCCGCATCTGTTTGTCGATGGGTCGTGGCTGCCGAGGACGATTCAAAAAAACTTTGCTAAGCCACCAAACCTGAAGACCTACAAAAAGGATTGCCACCAGCCCTAGCTCGAATGCTCCCTGCATCAGTAGTGCTTGCCCCTGTTCTCAAGGGCATCGCGCTTGAAGCATTCTAATTCCGCCGGTGTATGGAGCGGGGGTTTCTGACTTCCGCGTGTCAGTCGCTGAAGCAGAACGAGGAGTCGTTTCATTGCACCACTCTGCCTCTGCTCTTCACGGTTGGCACTGCATCCTTGTTGGCCGGACCCTCAACTGATGGGCGGCCATGAAAAAAGCGCCACTTAAAGGGCGCTCTGATCAGGTTTTACACGGTGTTTCTGGCCATGTCGACGCCCATTTCTGCTCTAAAAAAGAACTGATGGCACGAGAGAACAGTCAGTTCTCGTAAACCTTGCAGCCAGGCGCTGTTGGAGAAGCTTCACACTTGTCATCCCAGTACATGTCGTGCTGAGATTTCATCGCTTGTGATGCATTCGGTGCTTCGGATCTGTTGGCCTTTTCTCCCAAGTCAATGGGAAGGCAGCAGTCAAAGAAGCCTGAGCAGATTGTCATCATGACGTTCCTTTCGACTGACTTGTATCTACTCTTCTCAGATTGAGAGTCAATAGGTACTTAACACAGGTCTGTTGGCCTTCCCACTATCAACCTGGTCCCAGAGTAGTTTCTGCGACAAATAATCTCTATAGAAACTCATGATTTTGTATAGTGAGAATGATTCTTTCTGGCTGGTTAATTATTCCTAGGCAGTTTACTCTGCGTAATGTGATGCTTGACGTCGAAAGAAACTCGTCATAAATATCTCAAAGCTGCCGGAATAAAATGCATTCAATTAAAGGAGAACATAGTCACAACAGCATCTTTGAGCGATGGCAGGCGATTGATGAATACTTTGTCTGCATCAGCGAATGCGACCTCTCTGATCAGGTTTGCACGACACGTTGCGTCCTGACTCACTTGAAGGTGGACGATGAGCCTCTGGCTGATGCCGCTGCTTTTTGATCCACCCTGTTTCAGCTGATTGTCCTGGGTTGTTATGAGCTCTGCTCAACAGTTTGAGGCTAAAGCCGAGTTGGGTTGTGGGTTTTGTCTTATTTAGTTCGTTGCTTCGCGTTGTTATGCCAAGCATCGGGGCGGCTAGAGAGGCCCTTTCATCGATCTGTCTGAGTTGTCTCATACGACCCAACGTCTGAATCATTGCTTGCAGGTCATATCGAAGTGGCGTGACTGGCTTTCTAGTGCACGAATTTTTCGCGTCTAAGACACTTTGTTTTTTTTCTATATGAAAAGCAAAATGTGATCATACTGCTTAAAAAATAGTCACTCTTGGACGTTATATACGTAAACATGTATGTCTTTATCTTCTTTTTGCTTGCAACGCGGTTTTCTCTTCCTTGCATATTTAAGAAATACAGTATTATTAATTTTGCTTTAATCTAAGTGGTTGATGATCTCTTCTCAGTCGATAATTACGAAGTTTGGTGGAGAGCGGACCACAGGTCATCCCTCTAAGTTTGATCGAAAGTCACCGATCAAAATTGCATCCACGAGCGCTGAGTTCCTTCAGGCTGGCTGTGAAAAGATGAGTCTCCCCATGGGGCCAAGGCTGCATGAGGAATGTGAGACCAAAGTGCCAAGAGGAGAGCTTGCTGATTCTTCCTCTGAAGCTTGCCAAAAGGCTATCCATGCTGCTTATGCCCATGTGTATGGCAATGCTCATCTCATGGATTATGAGCGTTCAATTGAGTTGGAATCCCAGCTTTTAAACGGTGAAATAGCCATTAAAGACTTTGTTAAAGGGATCGCAAAGTCCGAGTTTTATCAGCGTAATTTTTATGCCAACTGTTCTGCAATGCGGACTATTGAACTGGATTTTAAGCATCTGCTTGGCAGGGTTCCTTATAGCCAATCAGAAATTTCTAAGTTAATTACTCTCCAGGCTGAGTCTGGGCATGGAGCTGTGATAGATGCAATGGTTGATTCTGCTGAGTATTTGGAAACGTTTGGTAAGCATACGGTTCCATACATGCGTTCATGGAAGTCGTCTGCTGGTTCTCCCCAGGTTACATTTAATCGTACAGCCGCCATGTCGCTCGGTTATGCCTACTCGGACAAGGCGATTGGTGTTGCGAGTCAATTGAATCAGTCCTTCTCATCGCAGCCCAATAACAATATTATATTTCCGAATGGTAGCGATTTGGAATACATGGAAATGTCCATGGCATGGTCTGGTGGTAAGCCACCCAAGATTGTTACCAAGATTGCTACTGTTCTAACAATCGCTGGCCTGATTGAAGTGACCCGTGTGGTTGCGATTGTTGCTTTCTCTGCGGTGGCAAGTTAGGAAAGTTCTTGCATATTCTTGTTCATCTGTACAAGAATGATAGGTGTCAACTCTCTGGGCTTTACTCCATCATTGCGTTGGCTTAGTCCAACGCACTGGGCTAGAAGTGAATACGCCGTTTTTAGTGCAAGAGGATTTGATCAAGCCCTGTCGTTAGACAGGGCTTGTCGTGAGTTAGTTATCAACCTCATTGCTTGGCATGAGCAAGCTGTCATGTCGATAGTACCTATCGATTCTCGCAAGAAGACCGCGATTAAATATTAGCCAATAAGTTCATTTCCACATAAGTTTAATTAGGTGTCATTTGATCCACAATCAAAAGTTTGATCCGACAAAAATAATATAAAATTGATACTCAAATGATCGAAGAAATTAAACTGCCATGTGGCGAGGTGCCTATCCAGCAGACGCAGGACGGAAAGTTCCTTATTTGCCTCTCTGAGGGTGTCTGTTTGGAGTTTCTAGGCCTATGGGAGGCGCAAGATCATTTGAGAGGCCTTGAGCTCTGTGGACTGACGACCAAGCGATGGATAGCTGAGCCAACTTGGTGAAGCTTTTGGATGGATTTGACAGGCTTTGTCCTAGGCAGTGATCAAGAAGTTGAGCCTTCATTAGCAAGACGTCTAAGGAACATCCATGGTGATTGACGGACCGCTACGTCCTTGCCGCTTTTTGTCCGAAGTCTGTTCGGACCTCATCTACTCTTTTTGACTTGTTTAATTTGAGGTTGTAGCGGACATGCAAGCGCATGGAAGGGCTTGTGCTTACCGTCGAGAATGAGAGTTCCCATCGGTTCAGCATTCATCGGGTCAAACTTCATTGGATTTTGTGCTCAACGTCTAACTGTTCTAACCAGATCAATCAGGTAACGGCTGATGACTGACCTTCAGAAGTTCGCATGGACCATCGCCTTCGGTGGGCTGTATCTCATCGCTGGTATTCGTGCGTGCAACTGGCTGACCAGCCAGCTTGGCGATCTCAACGTCGTGGCGCAACTTTTGATGTTGCCGTTTATAGCTTTGCTGATCGCGGCACCTGGAAGCTTTCTCGTATTCAAGCTCTGGGAAAAAGGTTGATGATGAAGCCAAAAATTGCGATTGGCCTACTCATTTTGGTTGTTTGTCCTCTGCAACTAGAGGCCTCCACCCTCCTGCGTGTGATTGATGGAGACAGTGTGATTGCAAGGATTCAAGGCAAGCAAACCAAGATCCGTCTGGCTTGTATCGATGCACCTGAGATAGGCCAGGCTCCCCATGGACGAATTGCTAGAAACACATTAATTGGTCTTTTGCCTAGTCATTCAAGTATCAAAGTCCAGCCGATTAATTATGATCAGTATGGTCGGCTTGTGGCTAATGTTTTCACTCTTGGTGGAATCGATATTGGTGAGGAGTTAATTCGTCTTGGGTTGGTTTTTGTGTATCAAGCGAATGAATCTCACTGTGATGGCCCAAAGCTGCTTTTGATAGAGGATCAAGCTCGTCAATCGCGGATTGGAATATGGAAGGATGCTCCACAAGGGATAACGAGGCCATGGCTCTATCGATAATGAATGAACTATCTTGCAGCCAGTCTTGAATGAGAATTTTAGATTCACTTTTCACGCAGAATGAGCGTGTTATGTCGCCAATATGGTGATGTGTTGGCCTTATGAAAGACCCAGCACTAAGGCTGGGTCCAACTTATACAGCTTTTATCGCGATGGCTATAGTCGCCAATTCTGGTACGAGATAGAGCCTTATTTGAAGGCCAGCTGTCCCCCTGACATCGAGTTATGCATGAGGTCTGTAGCGTAACGGCGACCCGCCTTTTGAGCATCACGTATCGACTTGTAATTCCCGACAAAGTCGTACTCAATTCCGTCAATTGTTGCCGCTACGGCATACATTCTGTCGGCGACCTTTTGGACGGTCCAACGCAAGTAACAGGCTGGAGATTTTGATTGGCCAGACATGCTTCCCTCCGTTTATTTCTGGCAAATTTAAACAGAACAATTAAAATAGTTTCCCAATCTTATTATTTTGAAAATAGGTAATTATATTTGCTTTAGCTTTTGTCTTTCCGTTGATCCGGTCTTGAAGAGATGGCGGTGGATCGACGCATTGCTGGATATCTGAAGTGTGGGGCTTACCCGATGAGTTGTGTGAGTAGTGCTGCGGAGGCCAAGCCCCCAAAGAAAAGGAACGTTGGCAGTAAAGCTGGCCAAATGGCAGTCTGCGATTGATCAGTCATTTTTTTAGCCCACAAGTGGGTTCAACTTAAAAGAAAAAACCATCGCGCTGCGCAAGCATGTGACGGTCTAGCTGCAAAATCCTTGGCTGCCGTTCGTCGAGATGTTCAGTTTGTTCTCCACTAGGAGAGATGACCCATTGACTCGACTGGTCTTAGACGCTCGCATGAGCCAGTGGCTAAGGCCGTCCTGGGTTTTCACCCTTCTCCATCACTGTCGCCAGACCTATGTCACTTATGCCATTAGACGAGGTGTCGAATGAGGCCTACGCCAACCATCCTTCGGATCCTGTCGACTTAAAGCGCCAGGCGATCACGTTGTTGCTGAGCCTGGGGACCGTTGTTTTTTGCGGTTGGGTGAATGGCCGCTTCTAATGAAGAATTGGCTCGTCTCTTTCCTGGAACGTTGCATACCCACTGGCGAGGTGGAGGCTTTATCGGTATCGATGCTGATTACGTTTGTATGTGTATGCAGTGTTGTGCTGAACGTCGAGAAGCGGAAACCGACTACTAACAATCAGCGTGATGTATTTTTGTTCGCTCTAATCCAGTTGGTGTGAGTCTGATAATCGTCTGTGGCTATGTGAGATATCAATCCGTGGGGCATAACATCCATGCCATCAATGGATTAGAAAATTTCGCCTGTCCATTGTTTAGGGGCTGATGCTGGCGTCTATGTCATAAGTCAGCGTTGTCGTGTTCTCCTCTCTCCCTGTGTTGATCGATTCGATGACCTTCTCCAGTCACTTCTTCGTTGTTGTGAGGAGGCAGGGTTAGTTTTTGCCTTTTGACCCGGGCGTGCTGTTTGAGAAGGTCGGCGTTGCCGTTGACCGCCTTGCTTCAGCGGTTCAGCTTTCAAAATCTTCTGTTCAAATCCGACAACATCAACTTTTGGGAGTGGATTGCCTATAAACTTTTCAATCGCCTTGAGTAACAAGGCTTCTTCCGCTGCAACTAAAGAAATGGCATGTCCAGCCTCACCGGCCCGACCTGTTCGTCCTATGCGATGAACATAGTCTTCCGCGACATTTGGCAAATCAAGATTGATCACATATGGCAGTTGATGTATATCAATACCCCGAGCGGCAATATCTGTTGCAACCAATATTTTGACGTCTCCATTTTTAAATCCTTCGAGTGCCCTGGTTCTTGCCCCTTGGCTTTTATTTCCGTGAATGGCTGATGCCCTCATGTGTTGATGGCACAAAATTTTGACGACTTTATCAGCACCATGTTTGGTTCGTGCAAACACAAGAACCTGTTTCCATTTGTTGGTTTTGATGAGATGGCAGAGCAAGTCGACTTTGCGTGCCATGTCGCAAGGATGAACAAGATGTTCAATTGTGGGAGCGGCTTGGTTTTGTACTGAGGCTTTGATTTCAACAGGATCGTTGAGTAATCCGAGGGCAAGCTTTTTGATTGGGGTGCTAAATGTTGCCGAAAACATCATATTTTGGCGGTTTTTGGGTAGGAACTCAATTACTTTCTTGATGTCCCTAATAAATCCCATATCAAGCATCCGGTCTGCTTCATCAAGAACTAAAACTTTGAGATTGTCAAATCGGATCATTTTCTGATTGATCAGATCGAGTAAACGGCCTGGTGTCGCTACAAGAATGTCGACCCCGCCTTGTAGGCGTTTGACTTGCGGGCGAATGCTAACCCCACCAAAAACGGCATCAGATCGCATGGCTAGATATTTTGTATACGCCTTCGCACTACCCTCAACTTGTGCAGCTAACTCCCTTGTTGGCGTGAGAATAAGAGAGTGAACTTGGTATCGTTTTGGCTTATCTTCCGCTCTAAGTAGCTCAATAATAGGTAAAATAAAAGCCGCAGTTTTTCCCGTGCCAGTTTGGGCCGATGCCATAATGTCTTTGCCCTGGAGTACCTCCGGAATCGTTAGAGCCTGTATTGGTGTTGGTGACAGATATCCTGATTCTTTTATCGATCTGACTGTTTCAGCACAAAGCTTTAGCTGCTCAAAAGTCAATGTGTTGTTGTTGTCGCTCTTTAGGTTTGAAATAATTGGTGAATGATCCTTTGCTGATACTACACCCATCGATACTGGCCTTTGTTCGATGAGCATCTTGTTGCTCTGGTATTTGAAATGAATCGAGTTGTGTGATGTTTTATGGGGTGTTGACCATGATTTTCAAAGTCCTCAGTTGTGAATTCTGTTGAAGGCGGGGGTGGCGGAGCGTGGTTTTAGCAGGTTGACTGGTTTGTTATCGACACGGTTATGACTCGCGTTCTCAAAGATCAGTGGATTTCGATCACCATCGCTTCCATGTCTCTGATTGGGTTGTTTTGGCTCGAACTGGGCATCTGGTGATTTCCAGTCGGTCACGGTTGTCAGACGCTGTTGTCATTGCTTTACGAAATTCGATGTTGATCCTGGTATTAGTGTTGTTTTGGTATTCCCTGCGTTTGTAAAATGAGCAAAATCAAAGAACGTTTGATTGCCTTCTTGAAAAAAGTCAATGCATACGTGGATGCTTCGGCAGCTCAGCTTTACAAGGAACGGGGATATTGAGCCGATTAGGCAACAGTTTATGATTGTTAATTGGTTCTTCTTAAGTCAGATGTAGCAGTTATTCGTTGATCAGTTTTATGAATAAGCGTCTTGGATTTATTCTCGAATTAAAACTTGCTTCTTTAGTCACAGTAAAATAATAGCTTTCGATATCATTATATTCTGTCCAAAAAGCAGCGTTGAATGATGTCTTTGCTATTTAATCTCTAATCTCCAGGCACCTAAGTCGATTAAGCCAAGTTGACTGGGATTTATTGGTATTCCGTTGCATCGCTTCAATTTTAAGTTTTTGGTCGCCAGACTTCCTCGATGTGGAAGCAATCAGATGACCCGAGCAAGCCTGTCGATCCTCAAGATGGTGAAGGTTGGCTCGTGAATGAACAGCAGGGGTTGGTCTGTGAGTTCAGCGCTGATGATCCGTCGACCCAAGCTCCTTGGGTCACCATTCGGACTTTCCGATGGAGAAAACCTGACTACCCAATCCCGCAGGCGCGTCGGCGCATGCTCAGGGATAGCGCGGTTATGGAGTGGAAAAGGATGCAAGCCGCTGGCTGGAGGCGATGTTTGCCTCCAGTGCGTTAGGCCGTGTTCTTGCTAAAAAGTCGAAGATATGTATGATTGTCGATACGCCAAAGAATCCTCAAGAAAAGGGTCCACTGCGCGAGAACCGATAAAAACGGCCACATGAACAAAACAGACCTCACCGCCAGAAGGGAGATCAAACAGTCTGGAAGCCAATCCATCGCCCCTCAACTCACCGGATATGAATCTCCTCAACGCCGTCGTTTTTTACGGGAATTAGCGGAAGAAGAACGTTGCAGCGAATAATTTGTTTTCACGCTGATTAATAGTTTTCAGCTTCTTAACAAAACATTGTTCCTGGTTTGTTTTCGGTGTCCTCTCTGTTGTTCGATCAATAGCACCTGTTCAAGGGGCATCCAGTTTTCACGAGTCTTTTCAGTACGCCTTCGTAAACCGTTTTGATGCAGTATCAAGTTCGTGTTGACGACGGCGAAAGTTCTGTCATTGTCGAATCATTTGATGATTTGGGTCAGGCTGTTGACTGCTATGTCCTTCAGATTTTGGCCCTAACGCAAGCCTTTGTAGACATTCAACTTGTCCAGTTGATTGGTGAAGATGATGAATGCGTTCCGATCACGTCTCATTCTTTTATTTGATTACACCCACAGATAACTAAATCCATTTGGATCACCTCAGTGGGTTTCTAACTGTTCCTAATACCGTAAGGACTGGCTTTTTGCCCTCAAGTTCGACAAGATTGGGTATCGATTTCATTGTTTATTTTCGACATGCCTCTCCCCAAGTGGTCCACCATGACTGATGAGAGTCAGGCAATGGTCAAAAAAACTGGTGTTGGCTTTGGTGTTGGGATCCTTGTGGTTTGGATTGCCCTCGGTTTCGTGAAGGCTGTTTTGCCTCTTGTTTTTCTTAGTGGTGCGGGATACGTGGCTTGGAAAGTGCTGAAAAAGCAATGACGCGCTACAAAAATGATTTGGTGATGCTGACTTCTCCTTGCGCATCTCTTCCGTTGTCCTTGTAATTCTCAGCAATGAGCCCTATTTCTGTGGACCAGGCTGAAATCAACAACTGGGCAAGGATTGCTGTTGATCTGGAGGTCGCCGGCGAGATCGACAGCGTTCTATATGAACGGGCCCGAGCCATTGCCCTTGGGCAGGTTGGTCCAAGGCCCAATTATCCGCTGGTGTTATCAGACGAACTACCGCTGGCGGCTTAAAAGGTTTGCCAGGTGCTTGTAAGCCATTGAGGGGCAATGGACCACCAGATGGCACATGACACAAAGATGGCTGCGAGCCCAATGAGTGAATTGATCAACTGATCGTTGGTTTCGGTCGACAGCTTTTTAGCTTTTCCCATGACGCGTCCACAATCTCTCTTCTTGTTGTAGTGCTCTAACTTCAATAGAACTACCCGTTGATGTACTTAGCCATCCGTCGCGCAAGAACAAGAAATCTTCCTTCAGGGTTTCAGTGATCGACGCGTCTTCCCGCGACCCAGTAGTTTTCCGGCTTTCTGCTTTTGGTGAACTCGGCTCCAGGGTCCACGGATGTTCGCAAAATCGCGTAACGTTTCTTCATAAGAAGGTTCTGTTATGGGCGACTACTCCTCTGCCATCCTCGCTTTGATTGCTGTAACGGCAGTTCTGACAACGGGTGTCGTTTACGTGTTGGCTCAACCAACCGATGTCCCTGTCGCAAAGCGGGAGGGTTGATCCGATGTTGTCATTCCTTTTCCCAATCGTATTTGCCGCGCTATTTGTCTTCCTCCTTGTTCAGGCATTCCGCATGATGACTCTCGGATTCAACATGAATGGAGCTGCTTCATTGTCACGGCGTCAGGACCGCACAGGCCTAATCACGACTCATCCAGAGCTTCTTGATCAAAACGGCGACATCACGTCTGAAGACTTGCTTGTTGTCAAATTTCCCGAGCTTGGTGAGTCTGAAGCAGCACCTGCTTGATCAATCATTTATGTTCGATTCTCCGCTCCATGAGTTCAGTTTAATTTATTTTCAGTTGATATAACTGAATTCTCTATATCATATTGTTTTGGCCAGTCTTTATCTGTTTCAATATTTGCTTATTGAGTTAACATCTTTTAAATTTATGTATTTTTAATCTCTTTCAATGGATAACTTACAGCCTATAGCAATTGATCGTATTATCGAAATGGCATGGGAAGATCGCACATCGTTTGAGGCGATTCAGTATCAGTTTGGTCTTTCTGAAAAAGAAGTCATAGAGCTTATGCGAAAAGAAATGAAGCAATCTTCATTTCGTATGTGGAGAAAAAGAGTTTCTGGTCGTAAAACGAAGCATGCCGCGACCAACCCTTCCTATCGGTTTAGGGCTCACTGCCATAAATAAATCTTTAGCGGCGTAGTTTTGTGGCGATATATGTTAGTTGTTTGCAGTATCCTAAGTCTGGATTAGTTCCATTGCCATGTATCCTTTGGCCAGTAAATTGTTTTCAAAAACTCTTCGCTATCTGGTTGAATGAGGTCAATCGTCCGCTTTTTTAGTTCAGCTGTCCATTGGGGAGGCTCAATATTGCGTCGTCCCTTTGATCCCGCTGGATTTGTTAGAGGTAATGATCCCTTGACAAGGAGTGAAGAGGCGTTGGCGGGTTGGCCCAGAAATTTCAAAACGGCATTCAGGCTCTTGATGGGATGTGCGGTGAGTTCTTCTGTCGACAGGCAGTGAATTGATTCGGCGGGAAACCACTGGCGGTAACGCATGAGTTGCTTGTGGTAAAACGATCCCTCTACTACCCGTTGCTTCAATACCTTTGACTTCAGGAGTTGGTGAAAGGGTGGGCAATGATTGATTCTCCCCCGCCAATGACGCCAATGGGATTCAATGCGCCTCAGGGGGTGACGTACGAGATAAATCAGCGGAATGATTCCGAGATGGTGGCGGATGAGTTGTGGTGTGTGCTGATAGGAGCGGTAAGAGGAGGTGTACATCGTGCTTGCTTCCCCACGCAGGAGATAATGTTCTCCACCGGGGAATTGCTGCCCGTACCATTCCCAACCACGTCTGTAATTTCGGCCGAAGAACTTCGGTTCCATCGATGCACTGATTTGGATGTCTGGGTGCTTGCCAAGCACGGTTGCCAACGTGGTAGTGGCAGACTTAGCTGATCCAATAATGATGAAGTTAGGCCATTGTTGTTGATAGGCCT
>QCVC01000032.1:0-16031 GCA_003210515.1 Synechococcus sp. AG-683-B21
TCGTTGCTTGAGGCGTTGCCTGCAGAGGCGGTGGTTACGGATGTGGGATCGGTGAAACAGCCAGTGCTGGAGGCCTGGCGAGACCGTCATCCTCGATTTGTGGCCAGCCATCCAATGGCGGGAACTGCGTTGGCGGGAGTCGAGGCAGGGATCAAAGGTTTGTTTCGAGGTCGTCCTTGGATTGCCACTCCAGACCCAAAAACGGATGCATCGGCGTTAGCGATGGTTCAGTCCCTAGCCCTCAGCCTGGGGAGTCATTGGTTGACGGCTGCCGCTGCACAACATGACCAGGCGGTGGCTCTGATCTCCCATATGCCCGTTTTGGTGAGCGCGGCATTACTGCGGGCCGTTGGAGATGAGCGTGATCCAGAGATTCGACGCCTAGCGCTTGTTTTGGCGTCCAGTGGATTTGCCGACACAACACGGGTTGGTGGTGGAAATCCCGACCTCGGTGTGGCGATGGCTTCGACGAATCGTGGGGCGTTGCTTCGGAGCCTCGCGGCGTATCGATGGAGTCTTGAACAGCTTGAGGATGCTGTGCTGCAGGAGAACTGGCCTCAGCTCCAGATCGAATTGAAAAGAACCCAGGCGTTGCGGCCGGGGTTCCTGGAGACGCCAGATGGCGTCAGCGATTGAAACTCAACTGAAGTCCCCGACGCTCCATCAGCTGCCTGCAAGCATTCAGTGCGGAGAGAGTCACACCAGCAGTGCCTTCTCCGGGGTAAAGACTGTCGCCGCATAACCACAGTCCGGGCAAGGGAGTGCGGCCTGCAAGGCCAAAGGGTCCAAATCGGCTTGGGTGCTGCCCGAGGCCACCCACCATTCCGCGGGGCCGTCCGGTCCATCCTGCGAAGCCTCGCGGTGTGGCCAACTCCGTATGGAGCCAATCGTCATCGCTGAGTCCGAGCCACGCGTTGAGTTCATCTTTCATCGTCTTCAGCCGTTGTGTTTTTCGGTTCTGGTAGTCGGGTTCATCGAGCTCGCACCAGTCGGCCGTCGGTGTGAACACGCTGGCGATCAAGGTGGCTTGCCCGATGGGGGCGCGGCCATCGCCTTCTCGGCTGATCGAAACAAACAACGAACCAGGCTTTTCGCTGCCCCGTTGAAGATGGCCTGGACAATCGATTGGCAGTGCGTTTCGCTGCACGACGCCGTACAGCACGAGGGCTCCACTGGGTTCCGGCAGGGTTGTGAGCCGTTGCCGGTAACGATCAGGTGTGTCGTTTGCTGGTAACAAGTCCAGCAGGCATTGGGGTGGCAGGCTGCAGATCACGTCACTGGCATGCCAGTCCTGTGATGGCGCGTTAGCCCCTGCCGTTGAGACGGTCCAGGCTTCTGCTGAAGGCTGGACTGCGTGCACGCGATGACGGAGTCGGATCTCTCCCCCAGCAGCTTCGATGGCCTGAGAGAGCTGTGCACTGAGCATTTGCATTGACC
The DNA here is from genome assembly GCA_003210515.1 of Synechococcus sp. AG-683-B21. GTDB lineage: Bacteria > Cyanobacteriota > Cyanobacteriia > PCC-6307 > Cyanobiaceae > Parasynechococcus. The sequence continues at coordinate 1,438 of QCVC01000032.1, forward strand.
CCTGAAGATGCCAAAGCCCAAGTGGGGCTTGAGCCATTTGCAGAACGGTGGCGCCGTAGAGAGCTGCCGTGCGATCGGCGGGCTCCTGGGAATAGAGCTTGAGTTGTAGATCTAAAAAACGTCGCAGTCGCTTGTCGTTTTGGCAGCCACAGAACTGCAGGAGATTGGCGATTGAGAACGTTGTAAACAGTCCTGAGGCCAACGTCTCAGGTCGTAAGGCTGAGACCAGCGTGCTGAGGTCCCACCAAGATCTGGGTGTCACGACTGGATCACGCCCGGCGAATGCCCAGTTGCTGTTGTGTAAAAGCTCGCAGAGTTGCCAAAACCGCTCGCTGCCAGGGAACTGACGAACTCGTTCTTCTGCCCATCGCGTCGGATCGTGCCAAAGACTGATGGGTGCTGAACCGTCGCCAAGGTCGACGACACAACCTGGATCGAGCAAGCTCGCTTTGGGCAGAGCCAATCCCAGATGCTGGAAAACTCTTGCGTGACTGCCACCGGGTTCGAGTCCTGCCACTTGGGTGGCTCCAACATCAAAAATCCAGGGGCCGCGGCGGAAGGTGCCGGCGCACCCCCCTGCTTGGTGATGGGCCTCAAATAAGGTCACTGCAACCCCGTCGTGGGCCAACAGAGCGGCTGCGGTGAGGCCTGCGATGCCACCACCGATCACAATCACGCGGTGTTTCGTCAAGACCGTGAACTGATTGCGGCCATGCTGGCAACAACAACGGAAGCTTGAGGATGAATAGCGGTCTCCGGCTCGATCTCGTCGCGGCGGATGGACCTTTAGCAGGAACCAAGATCACCGATGTTTCGTCGGTAGGAGGAGGCTGTATTCATCAGGCCTGGCAGCTCAGGCTTAGCGATGGACGTCAATTGTTCGCTAAAACCGGAACCGCTGATGCCTTCGATCTGTTTGAAGTGGAGGCTGAGGCGCTTACGGCTCTCGGCCAGTACGCGGATTCAGATGTCCTGGTTGTTCCTCAGTCTTTGTCCTTGGTTCAGTTGCCCCATGGTGCAGTTTTGCTCCTGCCTTGGTTGCCATTGGGAGGAGGTGATCAGCAATTCCTTGGACGTGGCTTAGCTCTTTTGCATCAGGCGTCTCGAGAACAGAACCCCCAGCGTTTTGGATGGCACCGAGATGGATACATCGGCGCAGGAGCGCAACCGGGAGGGTGGCGGATGCGTTGGGGCGATGCCTTTGCTGATCTACGCCTTCGACCGCAACTGAAACTGTGCAACCGGTTGGGAATGAGTCCTGCTGAGGAGGAGGCTTTCTTGAACGGTGTGGCGGATCGACTCAATCAGCGAGAGGTGATTCCGACCTTGGTTCATGGAGATCTTTGGGGTGGCAACGCCAGTTCATTGATGGATGGCCGCGGCTCGGTTTACGACCCAGCATCTTGGTGGGCTGACGCGGAGGTCGATCTGGCGATGACGCATCTATTTGGTGGATTTCAACAACACTTCTACCGTTCCTATGACGCAGTCTTGCCCCCGATACCCGGAGCGCAGGAGCGCTTAGAGATCTATAACTTTTATCACTTGTTGAACCATGCCAACTTATTTGGCGATGGATATATCGACCAAAGCCGAGCTTGTCTTCAAGGACTAGCTCGGCAAATGATGTCGTAATGGATTAGCCCAAATATTCCTGACGGATGGTTTGAACGCGTTGGAGAAGAGCACTGCGCTTATCGCTTGTGGCGAGATTTTTCCAGCTCCATTGGCCGACAACAACAACGCCCAACAGCTCAAGCAAACCAGGCACAACGGGTAGCAGATTGATCGTGTCGAGGATTCCCTTGATCAGAATCTGGGCAACGATCACTGCGGCAAAAATCCCAACGATTTTGCCGATGCGACCCATCTGATTCCAATCGACCTGATCAAGGGTCTGATTCACCTTCCCCAGAACATCGCTGTAGCGATCAGCAAATGAAGTGGTCTCTTCACTGGATGATGCGGTTGCGCCGACGTCGGGTGTCAAGGTGTTGCCGGTGGCGTCATCCTTCACTTCGGTGGTGGCGTCACTCATGGGGTCGGTGGAATTCTTAACTCATTCAGCTGAGCGTATCGGTGGGGAGCCTTTCGCGCCATCACTCCTGGGTTTGGATCTCCAATGCCTCACTGTTCTCGAGCGTTCATTGCTGGCGGTGAAGCCTCAAGAAGGTTGTGGTTTGCTCCTCGGAACAGGTCTGCGAACCCCACGGCTGAGGCTCGTAACGCTCTGGCCTGCCTGCAATGCATGGGGACAATCAGACTGGGTGAATGATGCTTTAGGAGATCTTGAGACCCGGTTTGCGTTGGATCCTCGTGAACAAATTGCAGCCCAGCGTTGGGCCCGGTTGCATGGGTTGGAGGTCTTGGGTGTCTGCCATTCCCACCCCAAAACGGCACCAGAACCGTCAACTTGGGACTGTGCTTGGTCGGAACCCAACCAGTTGATGTTGATTTTGTCTGGCATGCGAGAGCTGCGTGCCTGGTGGTTGGGTGCTGATCGGCATCCCCTCGAAATCCCGATTGAGGTCTGGGAAAATCACATCCATGCAGCCAAGTCATCCCACCCCAAATCAGAGCCTGTCCTCTGATGAGCGGGGGCGTTACGCCCGACATCTCATTCTTCCGGAAGTCGGACTTGCTGGTCAGGAGCGGCTGAAGGCTGCAGCAGTGCTCTGTGTCGGCGCAGGAGGTTTGGGCTCCCCCCTTCTCCTTTATCTAGCTGCAGCAGGGGTTGGTCGTATTGGCATCGTTGATGGAGATGCTGTTGAGCTCTCGAACCTGCAGCGTCAAGTGATTCATCGCTTCGATGCTGTCGGTCGCTCTAAAGCCAGATCTGCCGCTGAGAGTGTTCATGCGCTCAATCCTCATTGCCAGATTGATGTGCACGACGTGATGCTTGATATCACCAATGTGATGGATCTGATCGCGGACTACGACGTTGTCTGCGACGGCACCGACAATTTCGCCAGCCGATACTTAATTAATGATGCGTGTGTGTTGTCAGGTAAGCCATTGATTTATGGCTCTGTTCAACGCTTTGAAGGTCAGGTCACTGTTTTTAATTGCAACCTCGAAAGTCCTAACTTCCGCGATTTGTTGCCTGTTCCCCCTTCGCCTGGCGCGATCCCCTCGTGCTCAGAGGCAGGGGTGATCGGTGTGATGCCGGGTTTGATTGGACTCCTTCAGGCCACTGAAACGATCAAGTTGATCACTGGCATTGGTCGTTGCCTCGATGGCCGTTTGCTGGTGGTGGATGCTCTATCCATGCGTTTTCGAGAACTCAAGCTGCGGCGGGATCCTGATCGTGCTCCTATCAAAGACCTGATTGACTATGCGCAGTTCTGTGATGCAGCCACAACTGAGATGGATCCTTCTGCGATGGAAACGATCAGTGTTACTGAGCTCAAGGCTCTTCTTGAAGGAGATGCTGGGGATTTGGCGCTTGTTGATGTGCGTAACCCGGCTGAAGCAGAGATTGTTGTGATTCCTTCTGCGGTGCTGATTCCGCTCTCCACGATCGAGAGCGGAGAAGCGATTGATCAAGTCCGATCCTTGGCAGAAGGGCGCCGTCTTTTTGTGCACTGCAAGTTAGGAATGCGTTCGGCGAAAGCCGTCCAAATGCTTGCTGAGCATGGAATCTTTGCAATCAATGTGACAGGAGGCATCGATGCCTGGGCTCAAGAGGTGGATCCAATGTTGCCGAGGTATTAATTCTCCACTTGTTTCAGTAATCAACGCCCCGCTTGAGATCAACACCTTGTTCTTTCAAGTCGTCCTCGGGAGGGCATACAGGGGCTACCGAATAACGCTTTTGGATGTGGCGTTGCGCCCACCGCTCCAAGACAAAAGAACTGAGGTGACTCTCGCCTAAGACTTTGGCGAGGCTAGGCAGTTGGCTTGTGGAGATTCCTGGAGTCACTGAGGTGATGAGCACTTTCTGGTTCATAGCCATAGCCATATGCGCGTGCAGCGGTGGCCTGCAAAACGTTGTGTGAGCCTGAGCCGAAGGCCGTGACACCGATGAATCAAGGAGCGGTGGTGGCTTGCTTCGACAGCTCGATTGGATGTGCGGACTGGGCATTAACTCAACCAGTGGGCATCGAGTCCATAGAACGCAGCTATGAACTGATCCAATCACTGTCACTTAAAAGGTTTCGGCAAATAGCTACAACATCAGGAGCCACCTAAACAGCCCAATGACAACCGAGGACAAAAACACCGAAGCAGAGGCTGAACTTCAAAGACTCAACAAAGTTCTGGAGGTTGCAAAGCGAAACGGGAATCAACTCTTCATCGAAAACATCGAGCGTGAGATCGCAGCCATTGAGAGAGGTGATAACTCACCCCTCATCGCGGATTACCTCACTGATGATGAGCGTGCTGGTAGCCGACCTGGACGTGAGGCGTAAACAGCAACTGCAGAGGCAAAGCAGCAATGCGTCAGCAACGCCTAGAAGACGCGAGAGCACCTGCTAGAGAAGACGAAGCACCAGATGCTCCAATGCTTCCTCCGATAGCTTCAGAGGTGATTACACAGCAAGCACGAGCTATCCCAACTACACATTCACACTCATCTAATGAAGTGGATAGAAATCGTGAATACAAGATTAGACGTGCTGCTTTAGGAGATAACCCAACTCAAGATGAGATAGATGCTGTTGTTGCCTGTGGTTTAGACCAACATCGAATTAACTTACCGCATCTCTATCAAGAATCAAAGTAAAACTCTGTCTTACTTAATTACCTTGAATACAAGTCCACTAACCAAGGAGTTATTAGTTCCTGAATAAATCCAAGTAGTCTGGGTTATCAGTCTTAGATTTTTTTCTTTCTTCAATCCCTCTATCAATCGCTTTCAGAATGTTCCATCCACTAACATCTGGCTGTTTGGTTAGAAGTGGTGGAGGTTCTTCACTAGTTACCCGAAGAGTTCCCCGTGAATCTAGATAGACAACCAATCCTGTTTCATCATCTACGGCAACCTTCCCATCTCCAAACAACTCAGTAATCTCCGTAAAGACTTCTTCTGGGACAACAATCAATGCCCTGTTGTAGAGACGGCAAAACTCCACGTCCTCACGGGAGATGGAAGACACCACCTCATAGTAAGTCCTGATTCCACTTGCCCACTCTTTGATGAATAATCTTTCATCTTCTGTTATGCACTTTGGAATCCCTGGAACCAACATAACTTGGTTGTCTTAGAACCTATCTATTCTCCTTACATCAGATAGAAACCACATCCCCCAAATAGGTGAAAGGAATGGAGTCCTCTCACCCGATAGAGGGAACGGTTCTTATTTCAGATGTTGTTTCATCAAATCTTCAAGCGCCATAATTATCGCCAAAAAAATAATATAAATCTCTGAAGCCTCATACATATGTATAGGGACGCGGAAATACCCCCGTACGGCTTACTCAAATCCTACTGGCTATAAGTATTTACCTCTATACAATCTCAATCACTCCAGCCAAGTCGTCTTTGTTCACTTTTAGGACAGTTGTCACTCCATCATCGTGCTGGATGAGTGTGTTTTTCTTGGACTGCACAAGCGTGTAAGAGATGTCTGAGTCAATTTCAATCGTGTCACCTTCTTTTAGTTTGAAGCCATTGAATTTGTCTTTACCAGAAGAAAGTACGTAGGTGTCTGCACCCTTCTTTCCAGTTAAGACATCATTTCCATTGCCACCATCAAGGATATCGTCTTTTTTGCTGCCAGTTAATTTATCGTTTCCTCCCATCCCTTTTAGATGAACAGCAGTCTTTTTTCCCTTTAATTTATTGTTTTTAATCGATCCTATAATTTCTTCTATTCCTCCTATTGAAATCGTACTTTCCTGATTTGGACTTGAAGCAGTACCCCAGATTTGATGGAGTGCTTGCTGATCTATGTCCTGAAACCAATCCATCGTATTCCCATTCCTATCTGATGATTCGTATCCCATTATGGTGTCGATTGTTTTGATCTTATCATTTGCTACAGCCCAATCACCATCGGCCTTATCCCACGGGTGCTCTAGACCGAGTAGATGTCCCAGTTCGTGTACAAATATTTTATTCCATTCAGACTTTTCTTGGTCATCATGGGGGTAATCATCAGGATAATTGTGAGCTGCTGGATATTTACTGCCGTCCAAACCGCTTTGATAGGTCATTGAGAGGTAAATATCGGTCACGCCACTGTTGTCCCAACTCCTAATCCATTCACCATTTACGGCATCAGCATTTGGGACTGTTGTCAGCTTGATTTGTGTATCTGATTGGCTTTCTCTCGCTACTTCTTTAATGGTGATGCCAAATTCATTATTGACTCTCTTAAAAGCATCTCTAATATTTTTATATTGCCAGCCTGCTGGCTCCTTCGTAAGTGTTTTGACATTTTTTTGCTTTTCATCATTCCATGCTGTGTGATTTTTACCGCCAGGCGATATGTAGATCTTGAGTGTCATATCTGATCCCACAACGGATTTCATATCTGAGATCCATTTATCCCCCAGAATTAACTCTTTTGCTTTGATGTCTTCCACAGCCGATTTTATTAGCTATTTCATCGTCGCAACGATCCTCTTCTATGTCCACGATCTTTAGATATCTACTACTTGTGTTCTGTGGCATGTGAATCTCAACCTTTCGGAAACTAGAGCTCAAGCACCTAAAGGTATATGCGTATCTTGATGGACCCAGAAACACCTCCATCACTTTTACTTGCTCTACAGCTCCGCAACCGCTCCCGGAGCACCGCTATCTAAAGCCAGCACACAGCCCAAGTTTTTTTCCAAAGCTGCTCTGTGGACCTTGTTAATGCTTGCGCTATGTAGTGTCCTTGCTAGCGTTACTAGTAAGACATGCACCACATCTAGTGCTCCGTGTTCTACTTGCTTCTTGTGCTTGCGCCTCTATATGGCTTGTTGATAATGCGGAGAAGGTCTATTACCCATCAACGACAGCAGCACATACAGGAACAGCAGTAGCTGGTTGGTGAATTCAGAGCAATCTGCTCCAACTCAATCGCCTATCTATTCCAACTGACTGCATAATCCCCTGGTATGACTGGGCTTGCAGTACTACCGTTGATAGTGATCAGCGCTTTTCCCGAAGTTTCTAAGTATTTATACTTACCTGGCGAAGTTTTTATCTGTTGCGGATATCTCCTTGCCGCAAATTGCTTTCGTGAAACTATTCTAACTTTGTTCTAACCCCAGAAAAACGCTAATAATCCACTCCACGCTTGAGATCAACACCTTGTTCGGCGTAGTGCTTGTGGCACACCATCTCAGAATGGATGCTGGCTATATCGAAGTAGGCGGGCTGGTTCTTGCAGCGGCCTGTGATGATCACCTCGGTTTCAGCTGGCTTTCGCAGGAGCGTTTGCATAATCGGCTCCACCGGTAAAAGCTCTAGATCAACGGTGGGGTTGAGTTCATCCAAAATCACGGTCTTGTAGAGGCCGCTGGAAATGGCTGCACGGGCAATTTCCCAGGCCCGTTCGGCTTCCACGTAGTCGATGGGTTCCTGTTGCCCGCGCCAGACGATGGCATCACGGCCCGATCGCAGATGGTCGACCAAGTGGGGATAGCTTTCACGCAGCGCCGCAATGGCTGCATCCTCGGTGTAACCCGTGCCTCCCTTCAGCCACTGCAGGATCAAAACGCGATGGCTTTTGTCTTGGCTGATGCCTCGGCCGATGGCCTGAAGTGCTTTGCCTAAGGCACTGGTCGACTTCCCTTTCCCTTCTCCGGTGTAGATCTCGATCCCACTGTTCACGCTGAGGGGAATCACCCTGTCGCCCTCCATACCGGGACGGCGATGGGCACGCATTTCGGAGTGAAGATCGGCACCCTGAACGAGCGCTGAAGGGGCGGCCCGTCCGGTCACGATGATTTCCATCCCTTCCGGTCGATTACTCAGGGTGCGCACCACATCATCGATATCCAGAAGACCGAGCTCCAGCACTGGATTGAGTTCGTCGAGCACCACCACTGAATAGAGAGCACTGGCAATCGCTCCCTTGGCAATCACCCAGCCCCGTTGGGCTTCATCACGATCGAAACGGGTGGCTTCATCTGCTGTGAAGTGATCGGCGCGGCCCGTCCGTAGATGGTCGATTAAGTGAGGGAAACCCTGCTGCAGCGCTTCGATGGCGGCATCTTCGTCGTAAGCGCGTCCGGGCCCTTTAAGAAAACGCAGTAGCAGCACACGGGTGCGACGCTGCTCGCAAATCCCCAGGCCGATGGTTCGCAGGACGACGCCTAGGGCTGCCTGGCTTTTGCCTTTGCCTTCACCGTCATAAACGTGCAGCTGACCATGGCTGCGTTCGCGGCTATCTGCGGCAGTGACAATGCCGATGCTTCGGGGCATGGTGCCGGCTCTTACCGTTGGAGCCTAACGACATCACTCCATTTCATCTGCTGATGTTCCAGTTGCAGGAGTTATTGCCGAAAAAGCAGGAGCAGCAGCTGGCAGACCTTCGCCGATGGATGGAGGTGTCTTCGTCGCTTTGCATCGCTTATTCGGGCGGAGTCGACAGCACTCTTGTTGCGGCGATTGCCTACGAGTGCAAAGGCGAATCTGCTGTCGCGGTGACGGGTGTGTCCCCTGCGTTAGCGCCGCACCTTTTACAAGAAGCACGTCATCAAGCCGGTTGGATTGGGATCCGTCATCAGGAGCTGCCTACGGCTGAACTGGAGGATCCCGCTTACAGCAACAACCCTGTGGATCGTTGTTTTGCCTGCAAACGGGAATTGCATCGACACCTCAAGCCGATTGCAACGGCAGCTGGTGATGCATTGGTGATTGATGGTGTGAATTTGGACGATCTCGGCGATCACAGACCAGGAATTGATGCCGCGCGTCAGGCAGGAGTGCGCTCTCCCCTGGCTGAATTGAAGATTGATAAGGCCACGATTCGTCAGCTATCCCGTGCCCTTGGTTTTCCCTGGTGGGATAAGCCTGCTCAACCCTGTTTGTCGTCTCGCTTTCCCTATGGCGAGGGGATTACGGCGGAACGTCTCAATCAGGTGGGACAAGCCGAAGCTTGGTTATTGGCTCGGGGGTTTCACCGTGTGCGCGTTCGAAGCCATGGGCTTGCTGCACGGATTGAAGTCCCTGAGGAACAGATCAGTGACGTCTTGGCGTTGTCTTCCACCGACGGACTGGTGGCATTTTTCCAATCCCTGGGTTTCACCTCGGTGAGCTTGGACCTCGAGGGACTCGTGAGCGGAAAGCTCAATCGAAAGCATGGGTCCGATAACAACCGTCGCTCAGGTCAGGTTGTTATCGGTGATGGCTGAACCGAGCTTCAAAGGGTGATCGACACCGCAGACGGCTCGCGAACTCCTGTTGCGATTTCCGCAGGCGTTTCCCTGAGAAAGCTCTTCAGGGCATGACGCTTGGCCAGCAAGGCCTCACACAGCACGGCACACGCTTGTTCGGGCATGGTGTGGTCACCACAGGTGAACACGTCAACGGCTGCGTACCCAGATTCAGGCCAGGTGTGAATGGAGATGTGGGACTCAGCCAGTAATGCCAATCCAGTTACCCCTTGGGGCTCGAATCGATGGGTGATCAAATTGAGCAGCGTGGCACCAGCACGTTTTGCTGCAGTTGTGATGGTGGTCCGCAAAAAAGATTCGTCGTCGAGCCGGCTGGGATCACATTCGTACAGCTCGAGAATGCAATGTTTGCCCACCATGTCGGTGGCTTGAAGGGCGGTGTCCCCCCATCCCGGGTGGGGATGCAGGGCAGACAAGCTCTGCTCCATCAGGCGAAAATTGAAAACAGGTGAAGAGACTATCCGACGTTCATTGCTTCTTTGAGTTCATTTTCCCCAAGAATCTGAGCCTCCTGACGCCAGCCCCCATGAAAACCATCGAGATGGGTGGCACTAATCAGGCATTGGTGGTCATTTCCGACGGCTTCTAAAAGAAGTTGTTGACGGATTGGATCGAGTTCGGCAAGCACGTCATCGAGGAGTAGGAGCGGTGGTTCTCCACAAAGTTCCTTGACTAACTCGAGTTCGGCGAGCTTCAGGCCTAGGACGAGTGAACGCTGCTGGCCTGCTGACCCAAAGCGACGGGCAGGGGTTTCCCCAAGCACCATGTTGATCTCATCGCGATGCGGTCCGATCCGGCAGTTTCCGAGACGTTCTTCGTCCTCCCGTTGGTTGCGAAGTTGTTCCTCAATCGCCAACCGCCAGGGTTCTTCGGCCTCCTCCCCGTCCAAGCGACTTCCAGGTTGATAGTGGAGCTGCAGGAGTTCTTTTCCGCTGCTCAGATGCGACTGCCAATGCTGGGCAATCGGTTCAAGGCGTTGCAAAGCCCGGCGTCGGCGTCGATGAATGCGGGTGCTGATCAGGGCCATTTGAACGTCGAAGGCATCGAGGAGCCCGCTGCGTTCTGCTGTATTGAGTCGGTGGCTTCGCCACAGCTGACTTCTTTGCCGTAGTAATCGGTTGTACCGGCTGATCAGATCCGCATAGACAGGTTCCAGCTGCAGCACCACCCGGTCGAGCCATTGGCGGCGCAGGGCTGGTTCGCCGCGCACGAGGTCTAGATCAAGGGCACTAAAGCCAATACAGCGCAGTGGGCCAATCAGATCCAGTTGCCGATCTAGTACCTTCCCGTTTCGCCGAGCTTGGCGCCCCCCACGCCGGCGCAATTCGAGTTCCAAGCGGTCGCCATCGTCCACGTCTGCCCGCAACAGGGCCATCGGGCTATCCCATTGGATCAGGTCGCGATCTTGGCTGCAGCGATGGGAGCGCAGGCTGCCCAGTAGTTCCACTGCTTCAAGAAGGTTGGATTTACCAATCCCGTTGGGGCCAATCACGAGCAAACGCGACTCGGTCAGCTCCAACTGCAGAACGGAGTGGTTCCGGAACCCCTGCAGTTGGAGCTTGTGAAGCCGGATGGGTGGTCGGGCGGTGCTTGGTTAAGGTACCTGTTAAGGACCGGTCTGTAGACCGATCTTCTGCTGCGGCATCCAGCCGATCAGTGGGCATGTAGCTCAGTTGGATAGAGCATCAGATTCCGGTTCTGAGGGTCGGGGGTTCGAGTCCCTCCATGCTCGTGTTGATGCGTAACGACTTAGTTCAGCCTGAGTCCCATCGCTCGGATTCCATTCGGATCAATCACAAATCCGTTGGCGCGTAATGCTTCGAGGGCTGATTGTGGTGCGGACACCGACAGGCTGCATCCCGGCAGATCACGGCGCAGGATATGAAGAGCTCGATGCACAACAACGGCATAGATGGAGGCTTGTTCGGGCCCCGGCCGTGCTGCGAGATTCCAGAGATTGGCGTTGAGGGCTAGGTCACTCGTGGCTCGAACGAATCCGACCAGTTCGTCTCCCGCTTCTTCAAAAATGCTGATTTGCCAGAGGCTGCGCTCCAGGGCAAGGGGCCACCGTTGTTCATCGTGGGTGGTCTCTTGGCACGATTCCAGCAGTCGGTTGATGGCAGCTGGGCTTGGGACTGTGGTGGTGTCGAGCCTGTATCCGCTTGGCAGCTTGGGGACAGCGGGCTGTTGGAGGAAGGGAAGCAAGGTTCAGCCTGTGTTGCGCATGCCAGCAGCAATCCCATTCAGGGTGAGCAGGGCTCCACGGAGTAATTCACTGCGGCTGTAGGTACGGGTGTCTTCGGGTGCTCCTGGACTTTCACTCATTGGTGGCTGACGGTTTTGATCCCGCAGCCGTTTGAGCAGCGCAACCTGAAGAAAGCCCAAAGGCACAATCGTGCGATTCCGCAGGTCGACTGAGAGCTGAAGCCCTTGATCAGCCCCGAGTAGGCGCGGTTGTCCGGTGATCTCTAAAACCAATTTCCGCGTTAACGCGTATTCCGTCGCAATCACCGCAAAAATCGCCTCGAAGGCCTCACGTTGCTCGGGTTTCCCCAGGCTGTTCATGTAGTGATGCGCCAAGTCGAGATCCACTTTGGAGAGGGTCATCTCCACCTTGGAAATCAGGGTGCGGAAAAAGGGCCAGCGTTGGTGAAGCCGCCGGAGCAGATCGAGTTGATCGGGGTCTGCTTTCACCTCTTCAGCTAAAGCTGTGCCAAAGCCAAACCAACTGGGAAGTAAAAAGCGGCTTTGCGTCCAGCCAAACACCCAAGGAATGGCCCGCAAGCTTGAAAGATCTTTGGCTCCGGATTTACGTCGAGCAGGTCGACTGGAGATTTGCAGCTTGCTGATCTCTTCGATTGGTGTCACCTGCTGGAAAAATGCCACCAAGTCGGGGTTGTCATGCACCAACGCGCGGTAGTGCTCACGGGAGCGTGCAGAGAGACGACTCATGAGTTGGTTCCAGCTCGGTGTCGCATCGAGCTGATTGGTTACCAGGCTGTTTTGAACGACCGCGGTGGTGACTGTTTCCAGGTTGTAGAGGGCGAGCTCCGGCAGGCTGTACTTCGAAGCCAGCACCTCCCCTTGTTCGGTGATTTTGATGCGGCCCTGAAGGGTGCCACTGGGTTGGGCAAGGATGGCTTGATACGCCGGGCCACCGCCTCGGCTCACGGAACCGCCGCGACCATGGAACAGGCGAAGGGCAACGCCCTGTCGACTTGATAGCTCTTGGAGGGCAAGTTGAGCTTGGTGAATCTCCCAGTTGCTCGAGAGGAAACCTGAGTCTTTATTGCTGTCGGAGTAGCCAAGCATGAGCTCCTGTAGGGGCTGGCCTTGGATCCCCACCATTGGGAGTAGGTCGCGATAAAGGGGTGTATTGAACAGCTCGTCCATGACGGCTGGTGCGCGTTGTAGATCTTCCACCGTTTCGAACAGTGGCACCACCAGCAGCGACGCTTTGCGGGCGGCTGGATCCACGAGTCCTGCTTCCTTCGCGAGCAGCAACACCTCCAACAGATCAGATGCCGTGTGGCTCATCGAAATCACATAGGAGTGGCAGATCCGCTGGCCGAACTCCTCTTGGAGTCGATGCATCATGCGGAAGACGGCCATCGTCTCCGCGGTGGTATCGGACCAGCGAACTGCCGTTGGAATCAACGGCCGCCGGGTACGGAGCTCTTCAATCAACCAGGCCACACGCGTGGACTCTTCCATCTCGCCGTAGGGCTGTGGTAATTCGAGAAAACGTGTGAGTTCGTCAATCGCATCGCTATGGCGGGTGCTCTCCTGACGAATATCGAGACTGGCGAGTGAAAAGCCAAAGATATGGACTTGATGGAGCAACGTATCGAGCTGCTCGCAGGTGAGTTCAGTGCCGATCAAGCTGTTGCGGATCAGTTCCAGGTCGTTTCGGAATTGATCAACGGAGGTGTAGTGGAGTGCCTCTGAGCCAGGCGGTCCATCGGTTGGAATGGCATCTTTAGGACTCTTCCACCCCGCATCTGAGAGCTGATCGTTGCGCTTCAGCGTGCGTTCCAGGCGTTCGAGGATGTAGCTCAGCTTCAGTCGGTAAGGCTCTAGTCGGTAACGCGCCGCGCGCCGCTCATAGATCTCTGGGAAGCGCAGCCGATCCATTTCCAAGGACTCCAGCAACGCAGGAGCAACCTGGCTCCACTGCATTGAAATGCTCAGCTGATTACGAAGCGCCTGGACTGAGCTGATGTACAGCTCGAGCATGAGCTGACGCTGATAGCAGGCGGTCCGCCAGGTGATGTCCGTTGTGACGGAGGGATTGCCATCCCGGTCGGAACCAACCCAAGATCCAAAGGTGCAGAACGATGCCTGGGGAACTTGGACATCGGGATAGTGCCGGTGAAGTGATGATGTGAGCCGTCGCCGTAGTTGGGGCATGGCATCGAACAACACTTGTTGGAAGTAATGAAGGGTTGAATCCACTTCATCGAGAACCGTTGGCTTGAACTGATGCAGCTCATCGGTTCTCCACCAGAGTCGAATCTCCTCTTCCAGTTGCTGACGCAAGTCGTCCTTGACTTGATGCGCCATAGGCGAGTCGGACTGCAGTTGTTGCAGAAGATTCGCGACCCGTCGTTGCTTGTGTCGGACGGTGTGCCGAACAATCTCTGTGGGATGAGCGGTAAAGACCAATCGGATATCCAACTCCTGGAGTAAGGCTTCGACTTGTGCTGGCGGCACATTCATCCGCCGGAGCCGTTCAAAAACTTCTCCAAATGTGGCGGGGTCGGTCTGACTCGCCAAAGGAGGAGCAAAAGGGTCAAAGGCGTCGCGGCCGTCGTCTGCTGCTGATTTCCTGGGGGCCAGACTGTCGAGATAACTGTCTTCCTCGATGCGTTGTTCGAGGATGTTGATGAGTTGGAAATACAGCGAGAACGCTCTGGCCGCGGCAATGGCTTCTGAAAGATCCATGGCACGGATCAATTCAACAATCGCCTCGCTTGTGCTGTCGCCGTCTCGCCCCTCAAGGGCGACGGGATCACTCAGTTGTTTTAGTCGGAGGAGGCGAGCACTTTGTTCCGGGGGACACTCGCTGCGGAGAACCGTTTGCCAAAGGTCTTCGACCAGCACCAAGCGGTTTTGCAGCAATCGGCCGGCTCCAACAGTCACACCGCTCTCCCCGGGCTGTTCGCCTTGGAGTGCATGGGCGGTGGACTCGGGCATGAAGACTCTGCGCTACTCGGGATTCAATGATCATCCCAAAGAGAGGAGCGCCGTGGGGTGTT
>QCVC01000033.1:0-15376 GCA_003210515.1 Synechococcus sp. AG-683-B21
CCCAATCGAATTCGGATCATCTGGCGCTGAGTTTCGTAACCACGGGCGCTGGTGATTGCGTCGTGGCGTTCAAACTGTTTTTCTCTTGAGGTTCCGCCATGACCAGCACTCCTGGCACTGTTCTGATCACGGGGACCACCTCTGGTGTCGGCTTGAACGCCGCCAAGGCCTTGGCCTCCCGAGGATGGCAGGTGATCACAGCGAACCGAAGTCCGCAGCGGGCTGCTGCTGCTGCTGATGCTTTGGGGATTCCGAAAGAGCGTCTGCAGCACGTTCTGATGGATCTCGGTGATCTGGACAGTGTGCGTCGGGCTGTGCAAAGTCTTCCGGTCTCCCTTGATGCCGTTGTTTGTAATGCTGCGGTCTACAAGCCGAAGTTGAAGCAGCCCGAGCGTTCGCCGCAGGGATATGAACTGTCCATGGCCACGAATCACCTTGGCCACTTTTTACTGATTCACTTATTGCTCGATCGCTTGAAGGGTTCGAATCATCCGTCTCGTCGTGTTGTGATCCTCGGCACTGTTACGGCAAATTCCAAAGAGTTGGGTGGAAAGATCCCAATTCCTGCGCCAGCTGACTTGGGCGATCTCTCGGGATTTCAAAAGGGCTTTTTGGACCCCATCGCGATGGCAAGTGGCAAAGCCTTCAAGCCTGGTAAGGCTTACAAAGACAGCAAGCTTTGCAACATGATTACCACGCAGGAGCTTCATCAACGACTTCATCAAGACACGGGACTGACATTTAGCTCGCTTTATCCGGGCTGTGTTGCGGATTCACCTTTGTTCCGTAATACCCCGAAGGCATTTCAGAAAATTTTCCCGTGGTTTCAAAAAAATATCACTGGTGGTTATGTCACTCAAGCTTTGGCGGGAGACCGTGTTGCTCAAGTGGTGGCTGATCCGGATTTTGCCGAGTCCGGTGTGCATTGGAGTTGGGGAAATCGACAGAAGAAAGACGGTCAGCAATTTAGTCAGGAGTTATCAGAGAAGGCCACCGACCCAGAAACCGCATCAAGAGTTTGGACTCTGTCCAAACAGCTTGTAGGCCTTGAATGATGTAGTCGAGAATCTCTTAATCGAGACGCCAACGTTGCGGAACGTCGACCCCTCTACGATTTAATCCCTCAATCTCTCGATGTATTATTGGCTCGCAAAGTTGACGGAACTGTTTTGGTGGTGAGTTGTTAGATGTCGCATTTATCTTCCTCTTTAAATCCCCAGTATTTAAATAGTTGAATTCGGAGATTTTGAGAAATCGTTCAATCGATCTAAGAAGTTCTACTGGCTTATCTTGGATGTCGTCAAAGATGAGTGGCTTAATATTTTCAATGCCAAGCCCAGCTCGAGCATTGTCGAGATTAAGGCAATATTGGCTGTGAATTTTAGCTGAACGTGTACCTATAAATTTCGATGCCTGCTGAATTAGCTCTGCTTCAGAGGCTTTACTGTTGAGCTTTTGGCTGAATTTGAATTGACTCCATAGGCGTTCGCAGGGTTCTCTCAGGATATAAATCGCCTTGATCTGATTGCTAATATCTTCCGTGATTTGCTGCCATCCTTTCTCACTGATTAATGCAGATAGGTTGCTAAAATCCGCATTCCAATGTTGACCAGTGGGTTTGTTATTGAACAAGCCTTTGTACCATTCAACTGTCTTCTCACCAGGGATGTAAACATGTTCATACCACTCTTGAATGCTCTTCTGGCGTTCGGCTCGTAGATGCTGGATGCCTTTGAGCCTTGCACTCAGCCGTTGATTTAAATGTTGAGTCGTTAGGGGATTGTGATTTGTATAGAAATCGGCCAGAAAATGGATTTCTTTTTCTGGCGTAAAGTTGATCTCGGGATGTCTAGATAAAAATGAATAAACCCAAGTTGTGCCAGCCTTCATGGCCCCAATGCTTAGAAAAAGTCTTTGCATTGGGGTCGTGGCTGTGAATCAATGCCTTGCCGGTATTTTACTTAGTCGAAGCCAAGCAGGTCAAAGATTTCGCGATCTTTGAGGGATACGGCCTCAAGGGGCTCGACGTTGTCGAGCATATTTTGTGCGAGACGAAGATATTCGTTTTTGACAGCTTTCACTGCATCATCATCGTCGTCCATCTCGAAAATGGTGCACTTTTTCAGGCGTGAGCGACGAATGGCATCCACGTCTTTGAAGTGGGCCATCGTGCGTAAGCCGGTGCGCTCGTTGAACTTGTCGATCTGATCAGTATCTGCAGATCGGTTCGCAATGACTCCACCGAGCCGAACCTTGTAGTTCTTGGCTTTGGCCTGGATCGCTTGGACGATCCGATTCATCGCGAAGATGGAGTCGAAATCATTTGCAGTCACGATCAGGCAGTAGTTGGCGTGCTGCAGCGGTGCCGCAAAGCCTCCGCACACCACATCTCCCAGGACGTCGAAAATGACGACATCGGTGTCTTCGAGCAGGTGGTGCTCTTTTAAGAGTTTCACCGTTTGGCCGGTCACGTAACCACCGCAGCCTGTGCCGGCTGGTGGTCCACCGCTTTCAACACACTTCACGCCGTTGTAGCCAGTGAAGACGAAGTCGTCGGGACGAAGCTCTTCGCTGTGGAAATCAACTTCTTCAAGGATGTCGATCACCGTTGGCACCATCGAATGGGTGAGGGTGAAGGTGCTGTCGTGCTTAGGGTCGCAGCCGATCTGCAAAACGCGCTTGCCCAGCTTCGAAAAGGCTGCTGACAAGTTCGATGACGTGGTGGATTTGCCGATCCCACCTTTGCCATAAACGGCAATAACTAGCGCTCCCTCTTCAATCTTCATCGATGGGTCCTGCTGGACCTGAACACTTCCCTCTCCGTCCGTCGGACGCGACAGTGTTGTTGTCATGGAGGTCAACTATTTATATGTATTCAAGGTCAGCATTGACCCGTGTGCATTGTTCAGAGTTGATTTGACATAAGTGGTTGAACAGTGTTCGTTTGCCCATAATTTTTTGGCACTATTTGGTAGTAAATACTTATGCCAGGTGGAGAGGCTTTTGTTAATCAGGCGCTGAAATGCGCCTTGGCGTCATAGAGCGTTTCGCTGTCGATCCGATTGAGCCCTTTCTCTTTGGCAAAGGCTTCTGTGTTTCGACGCACTTTGCCCCGCACAAAGAAGGGAATCTTTTTTAATTCCGCTTCGCCATCAACCGTCCATTCCAGGCTGGCTGTCGCCACAGCCACGGATGATCCGTTCGCCTCAGTGGCACTGCTCTCAGGAGCATTCTCCTCAATCGCGGGAACGTCGTCCACCTGGGCGCTTTGCAGTCCGCCCAAGTGCCCAAGATGGCTTTGATGCCCGTCGACGAACTCAAAGTCGTGGCGGAACATGCCAATCAGGTGTTCCTCTAAGCCCATCATTAATGGGTGCACCCAGCTGTCGAAGATCACATTCGCGCCTTCCCAGCCCATTTGAGGGCTGAATCGTGCGGGCACATCTTGAACGTGCATGGGGGTACTGATTACAGCGCAAGGAATACCCAATCGTTTGGCACTGTGGCGTTCCATCTGTGTTCCGAGCACCAGCTCTGGTACGGCTTCTGCCATGGCAGCTTCCACCGCTAGGTAGTCGTCACTGATCAGGGCTTCTAAGCCAAGCGCTTTGGCTGCCGCCCGGACTGGCCGAGCCATTTCTCGGCTGTAAGTGCCGAGACCCACCACTTGAAAGCCCAGTTCTTCGTTGGCGATGCGGGCCGCCGCCAGCACATGGCTTCCATCTCCAAAAATGAACACCCGTTTGCCGGTGAGGTAAGTCGAGTCAACCGATGCCGAATACCAGGGCAATTTTGAACTGTGCTCCCCTTCCCTTGGATCAGGTGGATCCATGCCAAGAAGGCCATGCACTTCCGCAAGGAAATCGGCTGTGGCGCCTACCCCGATCGGCATGGTTCGTGTGAAGGGCATTCCAAATTGCCGCTCCATCCAGCTGCAACATGATTCGGAAATTTCCGCGTAGAGGCAGATATTGAGATCCGCTTCTGTTAGGCGCATCACGTCGGCCACCGTTGCTTCGAGGGGCACAACAGTGTTCACATCGATCCCGTGGCTTGCCAGAAGTCGACTGATTTCAATCACATCATCGCGGCACCGGAATCCGAGGAGCGATGGACCGATCAGGTTGACGCGGGGTCGGCGCCCCTGGTTCTGCCATGCCTTTGGGTTATGGCCTTCGCTATTGACCTCTTGATTTTTGAGGAGTCCTCGTACCAATTGGTACAGCGTTTCCGATGCGCCCCAATTTTCCTTTTTGCTGTAGGCCGGAAGCTCGAGGCTCACGATTGGAAGCTCGAAGCCCATCCCGCCCGCAAGGGCCCCCGGTTGATCTTGGATCAATTCCGCTGTGCAGCTTTCACCCACAAGCAGGGCGTCGGGCTTGAAGCGTTCAACGGCTTCCCGGATGTGGCGCTTCACCAGCTCTGCCGTATCGCCCCCTAAGTCCCGAGCCTGAAATGTGGTGTATGTCACGGGGGGGCGTTTCCCCCGCCGTTCAATCATCGTGAAGAGCAGATCGGCGTAGGTATCTCCCTGGGGTGCATGGAGGACGTAGTGCACGCCTTTCATCGATGCAGCGATGCGCATCGCCCCCACATGGGGAGGGCCTTCATAGGTCCAGAGCGTTAATTCCATGGGAGATCACAAACGAGGGGGCTTAAAAAGGCGAAACGATGCGGTGTTCGCCGGCGTTAATGCGTGAGGAGTTGATGTCGCCGCAGTGGCCTTGAGAACAGTTCGGCGAGCTCGCCGGCTTGATCGATGCCATGGATTGGGCTGAACACCAGTTCGATCGACCATTTGGTGGCGATCCCCTCGGCTTCAAGGGGATTGGCGAGACCCATGCCGCAAACCACCAGGTCGGGTTTGCTCTCGCGAACCCGGTCCAATTGCAGCTCCACGTGTTGTCCCTCCATCACCGGTGTCCCTTCCGGTAGCAGGGCAATTTCTTCTGCCATTTGGTCGCGATTGAGATAAGGCGTACCCACCTCAACGAGTTCCATTCCGCACTCCCGCTGAAGAAAGCGGGCAAGTGGAAGTTCGAGTTGTGATTCTGGTAGCAGGAAAATCCGTTTGCCCTTCAACACTTCGCGATGGGGAGCCAAGGCAATCTGAGCGCGCTCCATCAAGGGAGAAAGAACGCTGTCGATTTGCGCCTCATCCACCTCAAAATCTCGCGCTGCTGTTTCCATCCAACGCCGACTGCCCTCGGCACCGAGGGGGAAGGGCGCGGTCAGCACACGAGCACCGCGATCTTTGAGCAGCCGAGCTGTTGTTGTGAGGTAAGGCTGCGTCAGCAGCACCGTGGTGCCAGGGCCAACGGCGGGAAGGTCCGTGGATTGCCTTGGGGGCAAGCTCTTGATCGCGTTGATGTTGAGCTTGTTGAACAGATGAACAAGCCGATCCTCCACCGCGTCAGCCAACGTTCCCACTAGAAGGAGTTGGCGTTCATCAGACGACGGAAGGAACGGAATTAGGGCCGCAAGTGCGCCGTCTTCCCCTTGCGTAAACGTGGTTTCAATCCCGCTGCCCGAATAGTTCACGACCCGCACACGACCCTGCAGTTCGTCGGTCAGGCGTTCCGCAGCTCGCGAGAGATCCAGCTTGATCACTTCACTTGGGCAAGAGCCCACGAGGAACAGCGTTCGAATTTCGGGCCGGCGTTGCAGCAGCTCTTTGGCGACGCGATCAAGCTCCTCTTGCGCATCGGCGAGGCCGGCCAAATCCCGCTCATTCAGGATTGCAGTGCCAAAGCGCGGTTCGGCGAAAATCATCACGCCGGCAGCACTTTGGATCAGGTGGGCACAGGTGCGTGATCCAACGACCAAGAAAAAAGCATCTGGCATGCGCCGATGCAGCCAAACAATCGACGTGAGTCCGCAGAACACCTCCCGCGGTCCACTCTCCTTAAGCAGGGTTGGGCCGGACATCGGCCTCTCCATCGAAGAAACTCACTTCAATGTGCTTAGGAAAAGGCTGTTTAGCTGAATAATTCTCAAACTCTTTGGGATCGGTTGCCTGGGGCAGGCAAAACGTCCCATTGATTAACTGGGATTGAACACAAGCGCCCGATTGTTGAAGGCTTGATCGCTGGTTTTTAAATGGGCTCTAAAGGTTGATGAATAATTCAACGGCCGAATCCGGCTGCGGTTAAGTGACGGCTTGGGCCACAAAATGGTCTGATACTTCGCATCAGTCCACCTAAAATTACAGGCGATTGCTGTAACTAGCTCATCAATTGAATCGTTTGTGGATTTTAATTGCCTTCTTCTGGCGATGAGATATGGCTTTCGCAGGAGCTAATCGTCATGACGAAGCGAATGAGAATGCTTGATTGATTTGGCTTTGAACTTATAAAAATATCCCGGAGGGCCTTAAATTATCTCAACAATCCTGCTTGGTTTTGAGATGATTTAAGACCGCAACTTTGATGCGTCTGAGAGGGTCAATCTCTCGTTCAGAGCCGTCGCCTGAAGCCGTCGTAACGATCATTCTCGGAACGATCTGAGCTGCTCAGTCGGCTCAAATTCCATACATTTCGGCTCACACGTCGAGCAACGAGCCCACCGCGTTCCACGCGTTCTGTGCCGGGTCGAGCTCCCAACAGCATCGTTACTTCCGCCGTCGTTAAGGGTGCGCCAGTGTCGATGGCGAGAGCGGTCAGCTCGAGCCGTTGACGAAGCTGACGGGCTCGTTCTGTGGTGCTGTTGACGTTGGTTTCAAGCCAAGGCAAGTCAACTTGCCCATCTTGCGCCAGGCGTTGCATCAAGCCGAAGCTCACCATGCCCAGAGCCTGATCGGCATTGAGCTCAAGGGCATTGGTAGGAGTTTGATCCGCGGTTGCCATAGGTCAAAGGATCGATTAATCGGACGGTATCGCTTGCGTTCCAACACGCAAGACCGCAGGGATGATCCATGGCTGCCCGGTTTTGGTAATAAATCGTCCGTTACACTCCCCCGATGACCCGATTCGCCAGCTTCGAGGAACGGGAGCGGCGGCTTGGTGGTAGCTCGCTCGTTACTGGAACAGAGGTGCAGAAAGCCTCTGCTAGTGGAGCCAGCTGCGTCGTCACAACCGACTCGGAATCCCCACGGTTGTTGCGCCAAAACAGCCAGGTTCAGTCGATCGAGCTGCGCACCTACGTTTTTATCGACTCGCTTCAGCCGCAACTGGCGGCCTACATGGGAACGGTGAGTCAGGGATTTCTTCCCATCCCCGGAGATGCATGCCTGTGGATGGAGGTGTCGCCAGGGATGGCTGTGCACCGCGTCACTGATATTGCGCTGAAGGCCAGCAATGTTCGGCTTGGCCAAATGGTGGTGGAACGGGCTTTCGGCTCGATGGCCCTGTATCACCGTGATCAGAGCACGGTGCTGCATTCCGGGGATGTGGTGCTGGAAGCCATCGGCAGCACGATTGCCCAACGCAATCCGGCTGAGGTGAGCTGGACTGAGGTGATCCGTGCGATCACGCCTGATCACGCTGTTTTGATCAATCGCCAGAACCGCCGCGGATCGATGATTGAGGCGGGCATGAGCATGTTCATTCTCGAAACAGAGCCCGCCGGTTACGTGCTGATCGCAGCCAATGAGGCTGAAAAATCATCGAATATCACTCTTGTGGATGTGAAGGCTGTGGGTGCCTTTGGGCGATTGACCCTGGCTGGTCGTGAGGGTGATGTGGAGGAGGCGGCCGCTGCTGCCATGCGGGCCATTGAGATGGTCAACCGCAACGCGTCGTATCGCTGAGTTTCTCAGTGCAGCTTCAAATGTTGCTTTAGGTGTGTTGCCAAGGCGCGAGCTGCTTTGCCCCGGCTTCCCAGTCGACTGAGTTGTGATTCATTCAGTTGGCCATAGGTACAGCCGGCTTCGCGCACCCAAAGCAACGATTCGTACCCGCCATTGAGATAGGCAGGTGCTTTAAGAATCTCTCCCCAGCACACCCCTTCGGCGGCTGCGACGCAGTTGCCCGTTGGATCGCTGAGCACCATCGTGCTTCTGAAGCAGGCGCTTCGGTAGGGAGTGTTGCCTAATTCATCGAGGATTCGTTGAACTTTGGCTTGATCGCCAGTTGCGTAGCGGGCTGAGTACAGGCCTGGAGCCCCCTGAAGCGCATCCACCTCCAGGCCGGAATCGTCGGCGATGGCCCACCCTTTGGTTCGTAGGGCGGCGGCCGTTGCCTTCAGGTTGGCGTTGTCTCCATAGGTGTCGCCTGTTTCCTCAACGTCCAAATCGTCGGGTTGGCGTTGAACAACAAGTGGAAGAGGGCCGAGCATGGCTTCGATCTCTGCGACCTTGCTGGGGTTACCGCTGGCGATTGTCAAAAGCTGGCTCAAGGGTGACCCAGGGATGAGGCACCCATTCTGTGCTTAAGAGAGCTGAGAACGATTATCGCGTTGGTTGCAGCAGTGAAAAAATACCTGAAATTCCATGCCGCCTGAAGTGCCAAGAAATACTGCGATTTGTAAAGCTATGGCGTTACATAGGCGTCAGCAACCAACTATGCGGAAGTCCATACAGGACTCCCCACAGCAGTTCGGAACAGTCAGGGACAGGCTGATAAGCAAAGCTTATTAAGTTCAGTATGGACAGTGATCGAGATCGACTCTGGAAACGCTTGACGGGGAGGGTCTTGGCAGAGCAATGTCCCGAGCGAACATTCCAAACCTCTTTCCGGTAGGCAATGGCTAACGAAACCATGGGTATCGCTCTCGGCATGATCGAGACTCGCGGCCTGGTTCCCGCAATTGAAGCCGCTGATGCGATGACCAAAGCCGCCGAAGTGCGTCTTATTGGTCGTGAGTTCGTCGGCGGTGGTTATGTGACCGTTTTGGTCCGCGGTGAAACCGGCGCTGTTAACGCTGCAGTGCGTGCAGGTGCAGATGCTTGCGAGCGTGTGGGCGACGGCCTGGTTGCTGCTCACATCATTGCTCGCCCCCACCGCGAAGTGGAGCCTGCATTGGGCAATGGCAATTTCCTTGGTCAAAAGGACTGAGACCTAGCTGAGCCTCAATTGAGGCCATCACGTCTCACCCCCCTCTTCACCGATTAACGGAAATTTCCCATGAGCAAGAAGTACGACGCTGGGGTCAAGGAGTACAGGGACACTTACTGGACTCCTGATTACGTTCCCCTAGACACCGACCTGCTGGCCTGCTTCAAGTGCACCGGCCAAGAAGGTGTTCCCAAGGAAGAAGTTGCCGCTGCTGTGGCTGCTGAATCCTCAACCGGCACCTGGTCCACTGTGTGGTCCGAGCTCCTCACCGACCTCGACTTCTACAAGGGCCGTTGCTACCGCATCGAAGACGTTCCTGGTGACAAGGAGGCGTTCTACGCCTTCATCGCTTACCCCCTCGACCTGTTCGAAGAGGGTTCCATCACCAACGTTCTGACCTCATTGGTCGGCAACGTGTTCGGCTTCAAAGCTTTGCGCCACCTGCGTCTGGAAGACATTCGCTTCCCGATTGCATTCATCAAGTGCTGCGCAGGCCCACCAAACGGCATTGCCGTTGAGCGTGACCGTATGAACAAGTACGGCCGTCCACTGTTGGGTTGCACCATCAAGCCAAAACTTGGCTTGAGCGGCAAGAACTATGGCCGTGTTGTCTATGAGTGCCTGCGTGGCGGTCTGGACTTCACCAAGGACGACGAGAACATCAACTCCCAGCCGTTCCAGCGTTGGCAGAACCGCTTCGAATTCGTTGCGGAAGCCATCAAGCTGGCCGAACAGGAGACCGGTGAGCGCAAGGGTCACTACCTCAACGTGACCGCCAACACTCCCGAAGAGATGTATGAGCGCGCTGAGTTCGCTAAGGAACTCAATCAGCCGATCATCATGCACGACTTCATCACCGGTGGCTTTACCGCCAACACCGGTCTGTCGAAGTGGTGTCGTGCGAACGGCATGCTGCTGCACATTCACCGTGCCATGCACGCTGTGATTGACCGTCACCCCAAGCACGGCATCCACTTCCGCGTTCTCGCGAAGTGCCTGCGTCTTTCCGGTGGTGACCAGCTTCACACCGGCACCGTGGTCGGCAAGTTGGAGGGTGATCGTCAGACCACCCTCGGCTACATCGACCAACTGCGTGAATCATTCGTGCCTGAAGACCGCAGCCGCGGCAACTTCTTCGATCAGGACTGGGGTTCCATGCCTGGTGTGTTCGCCGTTGCTTCCGGTGGTATCCACGTGTGGCACATGCCCGCACTGGTGGCGATCTTCGGAGACGATTCCGTCTTGCAGTTCGGTGGTGGTACCCACGGTCACCCCTGGGGCTCCGCAGCTGGTGCTGCTGCCAACCGCGTCGCCCTTGAGGCCTGCGTCAAGGCACGTAACGCCGGTCGCGAGATCGAGAAAGAAAGCCGCGACATCCTTATGGAAGCCGGCAAGCACAGCCCCGAGCTGGCTATCGCTCTCGAGACCTGGAAGGAGATCAAGTTCGAGTTCGACACCGTCGACAAGCTCGACGTCCAGTGATCGGCAGGTTGGACGGCATCAACGTCGTCCAACCACCGCCTTTTGTCATAACTCCGACCGGAATTAACCCAAGTTTTTGGGATATCCGGTCACTCACTTTTCCTTAAACCAGGATCCCCATGCCTTTTCAGAGCACCGTGGGTGACTATCAAACAGTCGCCACCCTGGAGACCTTCGGCTTTCTTCCGCCGATGACCCAGGACGAGATCTATGACCAGATCGCGTACATCATTGCCCAGGGTTGGAGCCCGCTCGTAGAGCACGTCCACCCCTCCAATTCCATGGCCACTTATTGGTCTTATTGGAAGCTTCCCTTCTTTGGCGAGAAGGACTTGAACGTTGTTGTTAGTGAGCTCGAGGCTTGCCACCGCGCATACCCCGATCATCACGTTCGCATCGTTGGTTACGACGCCTACACCCAGGGCCAAGGCTCCTGCTTCGTGGTGTTTGAAGGACGCTGATCTTTCGATCACTTGAACAACGGGCCCTGATCTTTTTGATCAGGGCCCAAGACTTTTCGAAGGGAAAGACTCCCTTCACTTATTGACGACACTCTCGGGCGGACATGGCCAGACTTTCCAGTCGCGAATTAGCACTTGAGCGCCGTAAGGCCCTCACTACCTCCGGGAAGAAGGCTTCAGTTGCCTCCGGTTCGGGTCGTGTTCGCATAGCGGCAGACGCCCGTTCAACACGCACCAACGCCAATGCATCGGATGCCTCTGTTGAAGTGTCGACACCTGCCGTCGCTGTAGCTCCGCGACGTCCGCAGACATTGACCGCATCGTCAGCGCCGCGATCCCGCGTTAAGGCTGTCAGTCAACCCAGTCGTGAATTGGTGCTTGCCCGTCGAGAAGCACTTTCACGCCGAGGCAAAACGGCCGACAAGACCAGTGATCGGAATCGTGCTGACGTTGCTCGCCAGACCCCAGTTGTTGCTTCAGCAGTTGTGGCTTCAGCAGCCACCACTGAGTCATCTGCTGCGCCATCCCGTGCTGCAGCCAACGTTCAGTTAAGTGCACGCTCCAGCGAGAGGCGCCAAGCCACTCCAAAGCGTCGTGCGATTGAAAATCCCAGTCGCGCTTTGGTTTTAGCGCGTCGTGATGCCATGTCGAAGCATGGAAAAACTGCTGGCAAACAGCCCACGAGCGCTGCAGCAGTGGCCCGCCAGGCCAATCCAGACCTCACCAGCCGCGAACTCGCGCAACAGGTTCGTGAACTGCGTGCCAAGTCTGGTTCTCGCACGAAACAAAGCGCAGGGATCACGCGTCCATCCGGACCCAATCGTCATGGCGCCAAGCAAGCAGCTGCTGCTGATGCCCATTGGAAAGTGGGTGAAAGTGAGACCTCCGCAGGACAGGTTGTCACAGGCACCCAAGCCAATCGCTCGGTGAAGACCACCGGTAACGAAGCCAGCACCTGCCGTTCGATCACCGGTACTGAGTACCTCGGTGCTGAGGTCTTCCAAACCTTCTGCCAATCCGCACCTGAAAAGACAACACCAGCCAAGGTTCGTGTTTCTGCCACAACCCATGGCAACCGGGTCACCGGTAATGAAGTGGGTCGCTCCGAGAAAGTCACGGGTGATGAGCCCGGTACCTGTAAGAGCGTGACCGGTACCGAATACATCTCGGCGAATCAATCCGCTGCCTATTGCGGCGGTTCGACCCCTTCTCCTCGCAAGGTTGGACACAGCCAAAGCCAACAGGGCAGACGCATTAGTGGCGTCATGGTCGGCCAGTCCTCCAACGTCACAGGAAACGAGGCCGGCGCCAATCGCAGCCTGACCGGTGATCAATACCTGGGGTCTGATCCTCTGCCTGAAGGACGCCCAGCCACCAAAGTTGGTTTGTCTGAAACCCTTTCTGGAACTGGTGTTACGGGCACTCTTGTCGGCCGTTCATCAGCAGTCACCGGTGATGAATTCGGGTCTTGCCACCGCGTCACTGGCAATCAGTACTTGAGTTCTGAACAGTTCTCTACGTTCTGTGGTGCCAAACCAGAAGCACAAGCTTCCAAAGTGGGCTTCAGCGTCACCAACCGCAATCTGGTGGTGAGTGGAACCCAAACCGGCCGTTCGGAGCGCGTCACTGGGGACGAACCCGGCACCTGCAAAGCCGTGACGGGAACCCCCTATGCAGGTCTTGAGCAAGCCGGTCAGTACTGCGGCACCCCTGCGGTTCAAGCGATTCGTGAACGCACGCCGTCTCGTCCTGGTACGCCAGCGGCTCCCATGACTGGGATCCAGCCCGGAATCGGTGGTGTGATGACCGGTGCTGAGCGTGGTGCTTGCGAAGTAATTTCTGGTACGCCTTATATCGGTGGTGATCAGCTGGCCGCGGCATGCGGAGCCGATGCTCCCGCTGGTGCCGATAGCCATGGGCAGTCCGACAGCGGATCTCCATGGACAAGCTTCAGTGTGGTGTCTCCAGCTCGGGCAGCTCAGCTCCAGAGGGATGCAACGTCTTCTGTGACGGGTACGTCTTATGAGGACGGCCAACGGATTACCGGCCCTTTTGACCTGGCTGGCGGGAAAGTGACCGGTACGGAGCAATTTCGCTTTGATAACCGTGAGTTCCAGACCCGTCAGCAACAAACCCGCCAGTTTCAACCCACGGTCATGCCTCCCCAGGCCGACAAGGAACCTGCCAAGCCGGTGTCCCGGGTAACTGGTGAAGGTTCGTCCACCAAAGTGACTGGTGATGACTGGGATCGTGGAGAGCACGTCACTGGTACAGAAGGCGTTTCGGCCCGTCGTCGTAACCCCACCCGTCCCGGTCCGATGAGTGCCATGGCGCCCAAGGACAACAAGCGGAATGAGGAAATCGAGTGGCCGATGAGCCGTGTCACTGGATCCAGTGGAAGCACCGACAAAGGCTCTTTGATCACCCTTTCCGGCGGAGCCAGGGGCTGATCTGCTGATGGTTCGCTCTATGCCTTCCCGCAGCGGGCGAGCTCAGGCCCCCACGGCTCCGAGTCGACGTCAGTTGCAGCAAGAGCGTTCCGATCAAACGGATCGCTCCCCGACTTCGAACAGTTCAACCGGTTCAGCTCGCAGTGCCGCCCTCGAACGCCGCCGTGCTTTGACGACGGCTGGTAAAGCTGCGGTTGTGGTGCAAGGTTCCCTTGGGGCTGGCCGTATTCGCACTGGCCGCGACAAGCGCCGTCCGACGCCCCAGCAACCGGGATGGGTGAGACGGGATCAGGCACCATCGCGCTCGGTGCCGTTCAACCTCAGTCGTTCCTCCCTGCCTCTCAATTCTCGTCAACACCCCCTCACCAATCAGGTTGCGAACGAACGTCTTCGTTCTTATGAGCAGGATGTGAAGGGTCGCTTTGATCGCATTGTTCCCCTGCTCCAGCAGGTCTCTGCTCTCCAGCATGAGCCCGACTTCCTGGTCCAAGCACAGCGCTTGAGTCGGGCTGAGCTGGGCTTTGATTTGCCCAGCCACATCCTCGAACGGGCTTGGGTGCGTCCCCTCGACATGCGCGGCTTATTTGCCTGGTGTGTGTTTGAAAGCCACCGCTTGTTTAGCGATCGCTTTTTTCAGGACGACCCGTTGCAGGGCGCTGAGGGGAGTGCTGCTGCCCAAGAATTTGAACAGTTCTTGCTCGATTGCGGCATCCATCTTTTGGATGTGACGCCCTGCTCCGATGGCCGCTTGGCTCACACCGTGGCCTATGCGTTGCGGATTCCGTTTAGCGCTGTACGCCGGCGCTCTCACGCTGGAGCGATGTTCGACGTGGAGAACACGGTGAACCGCTGGGTGAAAACAGAACATCGCCGTCATCGAGAGGGCAAGCCCAATCCATCCACGGAACCAACCCGCTACTTGAAAGTGGTCACGTACCACTTCAGCTCCCTTGATCCCCATCATCAAGGTTGCGCCGCCCATGGCAGCAACGATGGATTGGCGGCATCAGCTGGTCTTCAGCGTCTCTTGGATTTTCAAGAAGCCGTTGAAAACAGCTTTTGTTGTGGTGCCTCCGTTGATCTCCTCCTGATCGGCCTTGATACCGATACCGATGCGATTCGCGTTCATCCACCGAATCGCGACAGCGAAATGGTTCTTGATCAGTGGGTTTGTGCTCGCGAGCTCCATGCCGCAACAGCTGAGATGGCTCCGGATCAGGCGATGGCCCAGTTGGCAGAGGCTTTGGAATCTGCTGCTCCAGGTCCGATGGAGCCCGGCATGGTTACGTTCATGACCCGTTTATTGGCCAACAACTGCTCACAGATTGATTACGTGCAGGATCTGCATGGAGCGCCCTATCCCGATGCCGGTCATGCCGAGCGATTTATTGGTGTGGGCATTGGTTTTAAAGAAGTGCATCTTCGAAATCTCACCTATTTCGCCCACCTCGACACCGTCGAGGAAGGAGCCCCTGATCTCGATGTGGGCGTCAAAATTTTTCGAGGACTCAATGTGTCTCGAGATTTACCGATTCCTGTGCTGGTTCGCTTCGATTATTCGGGGCGTGTTCCCGGTGCTCGCGATCGCGCCATTGCCGATTGTTGGCGCGTGAATCAAGCCATCGCAGATCGTTATTCCGATTTGGTCAAAGACGGTTTGCTGCACACCTGCTTGACCGTTCGCGACCGACATCAAGCAACAACCGCCGAGGTTATCGGCTCTACGCTCGACCCCCAGATTCAGGAGGCTCACTGATCATGCTCATCGTCAAGGTCATTAAGCCACTGGTTTCTACGAATCGCATCCCAGATTTCGAGCACAAGCACTTGCAGGTTGTGCTCGATGGCAGCACCAAAAAAGTCGCCGTCGACGCCGTCGGTGCCAAGCCAGGCGACTGGGTGATTTGTGTGAGTAGTTCAGCGGCTCGGGAAGCGGCTGGAAGTAAGTCGTATCCCAGCGATCTCACGATTGTCGGGATCATCGATCATT
>QCVC01000034.1:0-15357 GCA_003210515.1 Synechococcus sp. AG-683-B21
CGATGGCGACAATCTCGAGATTGTCACCATCGTGGGTGGCGGTTCCTAGAGTTAATGAACAAAACCAGCGCCATTTCGGCAGCTAAATCATTGTTCCGGACCCGACGCTTGC
Source organism: Synechococcus sp. AG-683-B21 (assembly GCA_003210515.1). Taxonomy (GTDB): domain Bacteria; phylum Cyanobacteriota; class Cyanobacteriia; order PCC-6307; family Cyanobiaceae; genus Parasynechococcus. The sequence continues at coordinate 113 of QCVC01000034.1, forward strand.
TCGCTTCGCTGCTCCTCCCCATGGTGTTGGTGGGGCTCAGCCTGATCCACGTCCAACCTGCTGATGCAGCGCGGGGCGGCCGTATGGGTGGTGGAAGTTTTCGAGCGCCTTCCATGCCTCGATCCGGCGGTCGCAGCTATGGCGGTGGCGGATACCGCGGCGGCGGTTACGGCGGTGGATATAGGGGGGGTGGCATGGGCTTCCCCTTCCTGATTCCGATTTTTGGATTTGGCGGTGGTGGTCTCTTCGGACTGCTGATCTTGATGGCCGTGGCTGGGGTTTTAGTGAATGCTGTCCGTGGCGGCATCAGTGGAGGGGGAGCCCCGGGCATGGGCGGAGCTCCAGCAGCCCCGGCCCTCCCTCGCAACGTGAACATGATCCAGCTGCAAGTGGGTCTGCTCGCCAGCGCCAAATCCCTGCAAGACGACCTACGCCGACTCGCCGCCAGCTCCGACACAGCCAGCAAGAGCGGCTTGCAACGCTTGCTTCAGGAAACAACCCTTGCGCTGCTGCGCCAGCCCGATCTCTGGGTCTACGCCAATTCTGAGAGCGGACGTGTTCCCTTCAATGCAGCTGAAGCCACCTTCAATCGGCTGTCGATGAACGAACGCAGCAAATTGGATGCTGAGCTCACCAGCAACGTGGGTGGAGAGCGCCGTGCGGACGCGAATGTTGGCTCTGGTGATGCGGATGACACCAACGAATTCATCGTGGTGACGCTGTTGGTGGCCTCAACAGCGTCAGCCAAGCTTCCCGGCTCCGATACCGGGGAAGAGTTGCGTCAAACCCTACGCATCTTGGGTTCAACGGCCTCCACCGAACTCATTGCCCTTGAAGTGATCTGGCAACCGGAAGGTCGCGGTGATGTGTTGAGCGCTGAAGATTTGGTAACGGCGTATCCAAACCTCCAACATCTCTGAACGATCTACAGATTTTCTTCTGGAGATTTGAGTGAAGTAGGCATTTTTTCTTAGGTCCAACACCTAAATTTCAAATCAACACATTCAGCCCGTCCTTTGTCTCCCGATCCTCGAGCAATGAAATGGCAACAGGATGGTGAGTTGTCCCCTGCCGATCTCGACGCTTTGATCAACACGATGAAACGCGTCGAATGTGATCAGAACAGCGCCGAATTGGGTCGATTAGGTCAAACCACGTCTGATTGATTTCCCGTTTTCATTCCCTTCCATCCTCTGCGGTACCCCGCAGGATTCGCAGAGCTGCCATGGCCGCTCCGTATCCGTTGTCGATATTGGTGACCAATAATCCAGGCGCACAACTCGCCAACATTCCTTCCAGAGCGGTGCGCCCACCCTGGCTGATGCCATAGCCGACAGACACCGGCACACCAATCACCGGTTGGGGCACTAGGCCAGTGAGCACAGTGGGCAAAGCTCCTTCCATCCCCGCACAAGCGATCAAAACGCGAGCGGTTTGCAGCCTTGGTAGTTGGTCGAGCAGACGATGCAACCCGGCCACCCCCACATCCATCACGGTATCGACGCCGATTCCGTGGCACTGCAACGCAAGGGTTGCCTCCGCCACCACTGTGCGATCGCTGCTGCCGCCACTGATCACCGCTACCTCTGGGGCACCGTCCTTTGGCGTAGGCAAAACACCCATCGTTAAACAGCGTGCGTGGGGATGAACCTGCACCTGGGGCAAAGCCGTGGAAATAACGTCCGCTTTCGTTGCATCCACCCGAGTGACCAAGCCCAGTTCGCCGGCATCCTCAAAGCGCTTCAGGATCGCAATGATCTGATCCGCAGTTTTGTGCTCGCCCCAGATGGCCTCCACCATCCCGAGGCGGCGTCGACGCTGCAGATCGAGCCGGGCATCCACCATCAGCCCGGCAAGCGGAGCGGCAACAACTCACCCTCCAACACCAAGGGGAACGGGGATTCCGCCGTTACGGAACGGCCCAATGCGGCGTTCACAACGGAATCAAATTGACGCTGAACCACATCCACCTCTTCGGAGCTGATCGCCTTCCATTGATCACGGGTGGCCCAGTGAATCAACAACTGACCTTCCTCATGCGCCGGATCCCAAGCGATGTCGCGTCCAAGGAATCCATCCTGTTGCTCAAGCCAGGGTTGCCAGGTCTTCTGCTCCGCCTCAAGCCAAACCTGCACCTGAGACTCAGGAACCTTCAAGCGCAGTTGTTCAATCACCGCTTCACTGGCCAAAGCCTGCCCCGCGAACAGCACAAGGATGGCGAATAACAGCACAAACTTGCGGATCATGGCTTCTGTAAGAGCGCCACGGCATGGCAGCTGATCCCCTCTTCACGGCCCTCTGGACCCAGCTTTTCATTGGTGGTTGCTTTGACGCCAACTGCGTCCTCGGCGATGCCGATTCTCGCCGCGATGTTGGATCGCATGGCTTCAATGTGGGGCTTGAGCTTGGGCCGCTCCGCAATCACAACAGCATCCAGATTCACCACCTGCCAGCCCTGATCTCCCACCAGCTGAACCACCTGCTCCAGCAGCATCAAACTGTCGGCCCCCTTCCACTTTGGGTCGGTCGGCGGGAAGTATTTGCCGATATCACCGAGGGATAACGCGCCAAGCAGGGCATCCATCACGGCATGCACCAACACATCGGCATCACTATGGCCATCCAAACCGAGTCCATCCGGATGGTCCAAGGTCACGCCGCCAAGGATTAAAGGTCGACCCTTCACCAACCGGTGCATGTCGTAACCGTTGCCGATACGCAACTGCATGGCGGTGTCGCAAGGGGACTCCATTCTCTCGGTTTGCCACCGCGTCCAAAGATCCGGCCGGCGCTCCTGGGTTCGCAGCTCACGCTGTTGCTGCCGCCAGTTCGCAATCGCTCCATGGTCTCCACTGCGCAGCACCGCGGGCACCGTCATCCCTCGGAAGTCCGCAGGCCGGGTGTAATGAGGGTGTTCCAGTAACACCGTGCTGTGACTCTCCTCCACCAACGAATCGGGGGCCCCCACCGTCCCGGGGAGTAATCGCACCACACCATTGATCACGGTCATCGCGGGCAATTCCCCGCCGGTGAGCACAAAATCTCCGATCGAAACCTCCTCATCTGCGAGGCCGCGAATGCGTTCATCAAACCCTTCGTAATGCCCACAGAGAAACACCAACTGATCGAACTCCCGCGACCAGCGTTGAAGATCGCTCTGCTGTAACGGGCGTCCCTGCGGAGACATCAGCAAAACCCTGGAGCGGGGGCAGCGAGGAACCGACTCCATCGCGGCAAACACCGGTTCAGGCTTGAGCACCATTCCGGCACCACCGCCGTAGGGCTCGTCATCCACTTTGCGGTGACGATCGGTGGCGAACTCCCGCGGATTGTGCAGATGCATCTCGGCAATCCCAGCAGAGAAGGCTCGCCCGATCACCCCCAACTCCAACAAAGGAGCAAACGCCTGGGGAGCCAGGGTGAGCACATCGAGGCGATAGGTTTTTTTCAAGCTTGGATTGGGCTTAATAACAACTCGCAACCCTCAAAAACCAACCGAAACCAAACGATAAAACAACTGTTTGACGACATCCTTATCCAGAGGAGTTGCCCGCATCAGCGCAAAACCGCAGCGGCTTAACGCGTTGTTAACCGGCCCAACTCGCAGCAATATGTATCCAATCAAACATTTAACAATGCTTGGCTGGCACAAAAAACTAACGAAGCGTCTCCGGAAACGTCTGGGCCTCACCAAATATCAGTTCATGTGGCTGAGCTTCGTCAAAGGCTTGGTAATCGGGTGCTTGCTGACCCTTGCGTTCTCGTCTTAAGCGGCGGGCTTCGAAACCCGGCGGATATCGGTGCAAAAGCTGCCCTGCAGGGGAACACCTTCACCATTCACTGCCGTCGTGCTGCGCAAACGCAAATTCGCGCGCGTGAACCAAATGCGCTCCTGCACCACAACACCATCGGGGCTCGGAAGATTGAGTTCCATGCTGCCGTCGGGCCAAAAGCGCCAGGTTCCCGCAGGCTCTCCATTGCGAGATAAGCCACCGTCCTCGGAAAACAAAAGGGTGCTGCTGACTCCACTGGGGGCTTGCACCACCAGCTGACCCAGGCCAGACGCTGGGGTGCTTTCACAACGCACCGTCAACTCCCCACGTTCACTGCTGTGCCATTCGTCATCTCCCTCCATCGACAGCTCGAAACAGCTGCGCAAACTCATCCATTGCCCATCACAAAGGGCAATGAATGCAGCTGGATCAGTAGGAGGGAAGGGTTGTTCACTCATCTGATCATTCTCTCAGCCAGCTTCACCAAGTGATTGGCAAAAAGGGATACGGCCGATTCCATCCATAAAGAGCCAAACGCTGGCGCCCCGGTACAGCGGCACCACGACGATGGAAGCCGAACACATCAGCGAGCACAAGGGTGTTAGCAGGACAGGTCACCGCCACGGGCTTTGGCAGGCCCAGGCTGGCCAAAGCCTCATCTCCAATCCGAAAGGAGCCGGAAACATTGGGCTGACGGCGATGCAACAGCGCCGCATCAGCGGTGGATTGTTCCCAGCGCAAACGAACGGGATCCAAACGATGACTGCCGGGGACGTACTCAAACGGGCCGTCGTCGCGCTCGACAGGACGCAAGAACAACCAAAACTTCAAGGCCCGAAAAAACGTATCGCGATGCAGATCTTTCTGGAGGTCTGGGGTTTCGCTCTCCTCCCCATGGACCGTGAGGTACACATCCACCTTGTGGTGATCCATCGGCAAACCAATCACCTGCCGAGAACAGGACGACAAACGTGGGTCGAGGCACACCGCCGCCGCCTGGGGCAGCACCAATGGATCGACATGAAGGAAGCGGTTGAGGGTGCCGCCATCAAACCGATCAAATCCACCGGTAAAAGGTTGTTTGGGTTGGAATCCCACCCGATTGTTCACAGGCGTCGGATGTTGACGTGCAACATCGCTCACCCGCGATTCCACCTCATCACGCAACGCAGCAAATTGGCTCGGCGGGAGGAAGTTTTGGATCACAACAAACCCATCCCGCTCGAGATCGGCACATCGACCGGGTTTCAACCAGCGCCGCCAAGTGCAAAGGGTTTCGGCAAGTTCCACCCGTCGACGGTGCAGCTGAAACCGACGGTTCAGAGCAGGATGACCAACCCAAGGATCCCGAAAGCTCTTGGTGCGCGTCAGCAAAGAGAGCATGGTTGAAGCGTAGATCGGACGCAATCCCGGCTCAAAAATCACCACCGCCATACCCCAACTCCGCCAGGCGATGGGGCTTACTCCGCCAATCAGGCACCACCTTCACAAACAACTCCAGATACACCGATCCATCGATCAACGTTTGCATCTGGAGCCTTGCTCCCTGACCAATCGTTTTGAGCATGGCGCCGCCCTTCCCGATCAAGATCCCTTTCTGGCTTTTCCGTTCCACCAGCACCGTGGCCAAGACAGCCGTCCGCCCTGGGTTTTTGCCCTTCGGTGGGATGTCTTCGACGCGATCGATCGTTACAGCAACGCTATGGGGCACCTCTTCACGGGTGTGGAGGAGCACCTGCTCACGAATCAATTCGCCTAGGAGCACGCGTTCCGGTTGATCCGTCACCATGTCGGGCGGATACAGCTGCGGTCCCAAGGGAAGCTGCTCCGCCATGACCGCAGAGAGCTCACGGCAACCATCACCCGAGATCGCACTGCAGCGATGCACCGGCCAATGGGTCTCAGCGAGGAGTTCGTCGTAGCTGGCGGCGGCCTGATCCTGTTGGTCAGCAGCCACCAAATCCCATTTGTTTAAAGCAACCAACACCGGTAGCGACTGCTGTTTCAGCAAATTGACGATGAAAGCATCGCCGCGGCCTGGCCGCTCACAACCCTCAAGGAGAAGCAACACAAGATCAACCTCTCCGATGGCACTGCGAGCGCTGTGGACGAGCCGTTCGCCCAGAAGATGATGGGGCTTATGAATTCCAGGGGTGTCGACCAGAACCATCTGGGACTCCTCGGTGGTGAGGATCGCGCGCAGGCGGTTGCGTGTGGTCTGAGCCACCGGCGATGTGATCGCCACCTTTTCCCCCACCAACTTGTTCAGCAGGGTGGATTTCCCAACGTTGGGACGACCGATCAGGGCAATAAAACCGGACCGGTAGTCGTCTCGCACAGGGGGTTGAACCATCGATTCAGTCTGGGGGTTCATCAGCCGGCTTTGGTTTCAGCCTGCTCCAATGCCGATCTGGGATCGCCACTCAGATCAGCCATCAAAAATTCGCGCGTTTCAGGCAAAGCAAGACGCAAGTTCGATTCAAGATCGAAATCCACCTGCAACGAATCGGCCCTTAGATCCAAGAGGTGGCCTCCGTGCCGTCGATCATCAGACAGAAAATGCAAGTGATAGCCGGGGATATTCAGGCTGCTGGCATGCGTCGGGCTCCAAAATCCAACCAGGGTTCCCTGAATCGCCTGGTGGCGAAAGGTGGTTTGGGCCTTCGCTGCATCCAACAATGTGGCGCCTTCCTCCACTGGAGACACCGATCGCACCAACACCTGATTGAACGTTCCAGTGATGCGGATGGCAACGAAAAGATTGGCGCTCGGCCTGAAGGGATCCAGCAACTCTCCAAGCTGCTCAAGGCTCTGTACGTCTTCAAGAGTGAATTGTTTTTCACTCTGAAAACGCGATGCAATCCAAAAGGGAATGCCTTCATCGAGGGGAGCCTGAATCAAGCTTCCATCGGCCCTGGCCTGCCAACAAAGTCCGTCGAGAAGGATTCCCTCACCATCCAGGTGCTCAAACGTCCCAATCCCAAAATCGCCGTGCTGAGGCAGATCAGACACTTTTAAGGCCTCTCCAAACACACCTTCCACCACGGCCGTCGACGTCGAAAGCTGCCAAATGGTGTGGTGCTCTAAATCGAGAAAATCACCGAGTGCTTTACGAATCACGGCACTGGCGCTTTCCCCCGTCTGCGCACAATGCTTCTGTAACGCCTGCCAATGGCCGGAAGGAAGTCGCAGATGAAGATCGTGATTCGAGGAACTGGGCATCAATCAATAAGGCAGGCCCATAGCCTGGCTGGAGTGGCAACGATGCGCCATGTCGAATCAACAGCCGACGTTTCAGCAGGCGATGGAGATCACAGCCACTTGGCTGCAGCAATGGGACAACGAAGAGATCAGCGATGAAGTGCTCGCCGATCGGATCGGTGAAATGGTGGCAAGCCGCGATGGGGCGCGAGGCTTTTTCGTGGTGACGCTCGCGGGAGACAGCGCATTAATGGATCGCATGCCCGATGTGGTTGCGGGGCAGCTGCGCAGTGCTGGACGCGATGTGGTGGACCTCAGCGTTCGCAATTTGGCGATGAGCACCGCGATGGCCCTGCATCACAAACGCAGTGGAGATGGCAACCAACAGGCCGGATCGGAGCGGGTCACCCTCCGCTGTACAGAATTACTTCGACTGTTGGAGCCGAACCTCGTGAAGGAACGGTTGGAGCAGCTGCTTGAAGCCACCATCGACAACGCTGGTGCTGACGTCTCCTTCATGGAACGATGGGGCTACGACGACGAACAAAAACATGCAATCAGCAGCAGTGTGTACGCCATCGCCGCTACTTAGCGAGACAAAAAAACCCCGACATTGTCGGGGTTTTTATTGAATTTAATCAAAGAGTGATCGCTTAATCGCGACGACCACCACCATTCAAAACAATGATCAACCGAAGAATGAAAATAAACAGGTTGATGTAGGTGAGGTACATGCTCAGGGCACCGGCCAAATATTGGTCGTCCCGATAGGCGCGAGGCATCGTGTAGAAGTCCACGAAAGCCGCACCAACGAATAGAACTGTTCCGAAGCCAGCGATCATCAGCTCAAAGCTGGTGCCATGGAACATTGCCGGGGCAAAAATCCCGCCAACGAACTGGACGACCATCGCCAAAATCAGGCCAATCAACCCGAGACCAACGACACCCGATAGGGCCTGGCCGACGCTGTCGCTCATGCGACGACCAACGACCGAGGCGATCACAAAAGTGATCCCGGTCGCTAACGCGGCAGTACCAACGGCACCGACACCGGCTACGGCACCGGCAAAGGCCACCAGTCCACTGAGGGTGAAACCAGTGATCAAGCTGTAGACGGCCAGAAGCGGCAATGCCGTGGCGTTATTGCCCTTCATTGCCACATTTTGGGCAACAAAGAAGAGAATCAAATTGCCAATGAGTGCCACCCAAAATAGGGGCATAAAAATTGGCGTGGCGATCAAGGTGAGACCACCAAGCACTCCCAAGGAGGTGAGCACCATGCCTCCGCCCACATAAGGCAAGGCCTTATTGACGACGTTGGGGCCCACGAGGGCACTGGACTGTGCCTCGCGAATGGCCTGTTGAAAATTGCTGCTAGCTGGCATGTCGACCAGACCACATTGCTTTTAGTACTTTGACAGTGGTGGCAATGAGTTGGGGTGTGGATCTCCCTATCGACGCACAATCCGCGACGAAGGCCTAACGAACCCTTGTTCCTCTCGTTGCTCATCGAGGCGGGCATAGGCCTCCACAACCCTTTGCACCAAGGGATGACGCACGACATCGGCCGATGTCAAACGGCAAACGGCAACGCCGGCCACGCCATCCAACACGTCCGAGGCCTCCTCGAGGCCGCTGAGCTGATTGTGAGGAAGATCCACTTGAGTGATATCTCCCGTCACCACCATGCGCGAATACTCCCCCAACCGGGTGAGCACCATTCGCATCTGGGCTGGGGTGGTGTTTTGAGCCTCATCAAGGATCACAAACGCATTATTGAGCGTGCGTCCTCGCATGTAAGCCAGCGGCGCCACCTCAATCACGCCTTTATCTAAGAGGCCAGCAGTCTTTTCTGGTCCAAGGAGACAGTGCAGCGCGTCATAGAGCGGCCGCAGATATGGGTCCACTTTTTGCTGGAGGTCCCCAGGAAGGAATCCCAGCCGTTCCCCAGCTTCCACCGCTGGTCGCGTCAAAATCAGTCGCTCAACCTTCCGTTCCGTGAGCATGCGGACCGCCAAAACGGCGGCCAAAAACGTTTTCCCTGTTCCTGCAGGTCCGAGGGCAAAGGTGAGGTCGTGACGCTCCATAGCGTCCACATAACTTTTCTGTCGCAGGGTGCGTGGTCTCAAGGTGTGGCCCTGCGGACTCCGCACCAAAACTTGCTCTGCCATCGCCGAGTGGTCGTCACCGCGGCCTGTATTCAGAGCCCCCAGGGCCGATTGAAGATCAACGGAAGACACCACTTGACCGTCTTGCCAAATGGGGCGAACCAACTCGACAACCGACGCGGCTCGCTCAATCTGCGCAGCATGACCAGTGATCACCAATTGAAGACCCCGCAACACGACTGAAGCCCCCGTAAGGGCTTCAAGTCGGTGAAGAGTGACCTCTGCTTCCCCTGCAATGGCGAGAGCAGCTTCAGGATCAGGAAGGTCGAAGACGAAACGACCGCGGTCGCCCCTATCGGGTGCTGAGGTGATCAGCCTTCCGACGCTTCAGCATCGGCAGCTGGTGCTTCAGCAGCAGCAGCGGCCTTGGCCTCAGCTGCATCCTTTGCAGCCTGTTTTGCAGCAGCTTCACGCTTTGCAGTTTGCTTGGCCTGGCCAACGGTGACGGAAGGGCGAACCGTTTTTTCGATCAAACCACCACGCTCCAAGAGGGTGCGCACGATGTCTGTGGGTTGAGCACCCTGACCCAAACGTTCGCGAATGGCCTCTGTATCCAGACGGGTTTCCTTCGTTCTGGGGTTGTAGAAGCCAAGCTCCTGCAACGGGCGTCCATCCCGTCGAGACGTGCTGTTGCAGGCCACGAGGCGGAAGCTCGCTTCCCGCTTCTTACCGAACCGCTTCAGGCGGAGCTTGATCATCGTGGCCTTGGTGTGAAGAGTGGTGGGGGTTCAAGCCGGGCCATTCAGCCCGCCAAACAACCACCATACCGGTTCACCTTCAGAGTTCACCGAAGCCCTTCTTTTTCTTGGCTGGACGCTGACGCTTGGGGGGGCCACCCCGGCCAGGCCCTGCGGGCATTCCTCCTAGCCCTGGCATACCACCCATACCGGGCATTCCACCCATCCCCGGCATTCCTGGCATCCCAGGCATGCCACCCATCCCTGGCATTCCTGGCATATTTCCTCGGCTCATCTGCTGCATGAAGCCCCGCATTTTCTGGAAGTCAGCCAGAACTTTGTCCACATCGGCGGGTTGGTGGCCACTCCCGGTCGCAATCCGACGGCGCCGACTCGGCTGAGAGGCCAGCAGCTCCGGCTGACATCGCTCGCTTTCTGTCATCGACCCAATCATGGCCTCGACACGCTTGAGCTGGTCCTCGCCCTGCTTCAACATGCCGTCGTCGATCTTGTTCATGCCAGGGATCATTTTCATGAGCCCTCCGAGGGATCCCATCCTCTTGATCAGACGCATCTGCTGGAGGAAGTCAGAGAAGTCGAACGACGCCTCCTGCAGCTTCTTCTGCATTTTTTCAACGTCGGCGAGTTCGACCTCTTTTTGAGCCTTCTCCACCAACGTGAGCACATCCCCCATGCCGAGGATGCGGCTCGCCATCCGCTCTGGATGGAACGGCTGAAGTGCCTCAACCTTTTCACCGGTGCCAATGAACTTGATCGGCTGGCCGCTCACTTTGCGGATGGACAGTGCGGCGCCACCGCGGGAATCGCCATCCAACTTGGTGAGCACAGCCCCGGTAATACCCACCTGCTCATGGAAGGCACGGGTTAATTCAGCCGCTTCCTGGCCAATCATTGAATCCACCACCAGCAGCACCTCATCGGGCTGTACGGCGGAGCGAATTCGCACCATCTCCCCCATCATTTCGGTGTCGATCTGAAGCCGGCCAGCGGTATCGACCAGAAGGGTGTCGTACCCCTCCGCCTTCGCCTTCGCCAAACCGGCCGCAGCGATCTCTTCAGGCTTCGCGTCTGTTCCCAGACTGAAAACATCAACCCCAATCTGCCCACCCAGGGTTTTCAACTGCTCGATGGCAGCGGGGCGATACACATCGGCACCCACCATGAGGGAACGACGACCCTGATCTTTGAGGTGGAGGCCCAGCTTGGCCGTGGCCGTGGTTTTACCGGCCCCCTGCAGACCGGCCATCAACACAACCGTGGGAGCTTCAGAGGCTCGGGCAAGCGGTGCGTTATCGCCACCCATCACGTCCACGAGTTGATCGTGGACCACCTGGATGAACTTCTGGTCGGGGCTTACCCCCCGGACCACCTCAGCGCCGACGGCTTTGCCGCGCACCTCAGACACAAAATCCTTAACGACCGGAAGACTGACATCGGCTTCGAGCAGCGCACGACGGACCTCCTTAAGAGCCCCATCGACATTGGTTTCGCTGATCTTGTCCTGGCCTCTCAGCCCTTTGACAGCATCTTCAAAGCGGGCTGACAGCTCGTCAAACATTGCGGGACCATGACTGGCTCAATGCACTGATCGTAAAAAGCGGCTCGCCAATCGCTTAGGAACCGGAAATGTATTCATGCAATTTCCACTGTTCACCATCCCGGCCCAGCACGTAGGTGACGGTCAACGCTCCTGCAGGTGTCTGATCAATGGTGGTTCCAGAGCGATCAAGTGTTTGATCGAAGTAGTTCACTTCAGCCTTCACAGCAATGCGCCGTGGTGTTCGGCTCACCACATCAACACTGGTAACAGAAGCCTTGATGATTTTTGTGTGGCCCAGCGCCGCGTCAGCGGTGCGCTCGGCTTGCACCCGTTGCAACAACCGATCGCGGGCAACGGTGGAAATCTGCTTCGAAACCGCTTCCGGCGCCGCGTTGGTCTGATCCGCTAAGGCCTTGGCTTTGGCATCCAACCAGCCCTGGAGGAGATCCTCGAGTTGCTTGTCCGAAGGAGCATCACTGGTCAGCGGCTCGATTGGGCGATCCAGAGGTTGCTCCGGTTGGAGTGTGGCGATCGGAAGCGACGTCTCATCGAGATCATCGGGGGCCAGTAAAACCGGTTCTTCCTTCACCACTGGCGACAGCGGTGGCGCCTCACTTCGCTGACGGAGCATCAGCGAGAGACCGCCACCAAAAGCTGCGACGACGGCTGCCAGCACCGCAATCTTGACCACGAACGGGCGTGGAAGTTGCGGCAGCCTGGGCAGTTGTGGCATTTGGGGGAGCGACAGGGCAGGGAGGCGGATACCGCGCGCCTCAAGCCCCCCCAACGACTCCTCCGACGAGTCCTTTGAAGTGGACATCGAATCCAAAGCTTGAAGGCCAAGGCCCGAGGCAACAGTGGTCTCCCAAGGCAATGGCAGCGCATCGTTAAGCGGCGGGCGGGACGCTTGGCGATCCAATCGCTCGACGTAGTTCTGCACATCACGGTCGGCAAACCAAGCGTCGAGATCAATCGCCGTTGCATCGACATCGCGATAACCCGGCAACACATCCCGCCCAAGCCAAGCCCTGCAGTATTCACACTGCGCCGCCAAGCTGTCGCCAGGGTGTTGCACAAACCAAGCTTGTACGTCCGCATCCCGGATCGCAGCGAAGTGATGGTCCGCCTCACGCACATTGCCAAGCAATAAATCCAGACAGCCCAAAAGGGGCATCGGATCAAGCTCTGAGTCCGGCAGGAGTTGCAGACGCCCCCGCGCTTGCTCAAGGCTTTCCGGCTTGCGCCGGGAAAAACCAGCAGCCGTCAGTGCAAGAACAGCCAAAAATCCTGCTTCTGCTTCGCCCTCTTCCGACCAACGACTGAAGAGATCGATCTGTTCTTGCACCGTCAGAAAACGGCGTATTTGTTGGAAGAACGACTCAAAATCATCTTGGGTCATGGACCCGGCCGTCTCGGCGGAGGTCACAGAATCCGTTCCATCCAGCCCACCTCGGTGACTGACCAGCTGATCAAGCAGCGTTAATCCCTGTTGGTGAGAGGCCTGGTCACCCAAATCTCGACTGATCAGATCCAGAACTCTGAACGGAAGAAGCGCATCCAGATCGCGTTCAAGCAGGCGCTGCTGATCGGGCAACTTACCCATGCGCTGTTGTAACTGGATTCCTTCCACCAAAAGCTGCGCCGCCGATTCATAACGGCGCTGGCCCTGTTCTTCCACTGCCGCATCGCGACACGCCAAAGCGGCCAACAGGGTGAGATCAGCTTCCCGCCCACTGCCGAGCGCAGGTGCTTGGGGTGGCTGAAGCCCATGACTCGCCATCTGGAACGCCTCGAGGGCTCCATGGGCCTCCCAAAGAAGAATCAATCCAGCAACTTCACTGCTTGCTGGAAGGTCGAGTCCGACGGTCTCGTTGGGGTGCGATGCACTCAAACGAAGTAGGGCAGATTCGTACTCAGCACGGTCATCTCGATCGGTGAGCAGGTCAGCCGAACGACCTAATAATTCATTGCGCTTGAGCAGCGCTTCATGGGTAAACCCCTGATCAGGCGGGCTATCACAGCGAGTTTGGAGACGATGAAGGATGGCTGCCGCATCAGCGGACGGACTGACACCCAGCAGTCGGAAATGATCGATGGGCAAATCCAACAGCTTCACGTGTCGTAGGCGCGAACTTTAGTCAGTGTCTGGTGTTTTGCCTATTCCTCATCCGCTGGCCCTTACAGTTAGTGGGTGTGAATGAGCTGGTCATGGGTCAGGACCTCGCGGTGGACTCCGCTTCCATCGGTATCGCCGCCGCCGGTGCCCATGCCGAACGTCTGTCCAACCTGGTGACATCCCAACGGGCCATCGTTGATCGCGACACGGGCTTAGACCTCTACCGAGACATGACCCTGGGCCGGCGCTTTGAGGACAAATGCGCCGAGATGTATTACCGGGGCAAGATGTTTGGCTTCGTTCACCTTTACAACGGTCAAGAGGCCGTCAGCACTGGTGTTATTGGCGCAATGAAGCGCCAGCACGACTGGTTTTGCAGCACCTACCGCGATCACGTCCATGCCCTGAGTGCCGGAGTTCCTGCGCGCGAGGTGATGAGTGAACTGTTTGGCAAAGAAACGGGTTGCAGCAAGGGCCGCGGTGGTTCGATGCATCTGTTTTCGAAGGAACATCACCTCTTGGGAGGTTTTGCTTTTATCGCGGAGGGAATTCCCGTCGCCCTTGGTTCAGCCTTCACCAGCCGCTACAAACGTGACGCCCTCGGCGATGCTTCGAGCAACTCAGTCACAGCAGCATTTTTCGGAGACGGCACTTGCAATAACGGCCAGTTCTTCGAATGCTTGAACATGGCCCAATTGTGGAAACTACCGATCCTTTTTGTTGTTGAGAACAACAAGTGGGCCATCGGAATGGCCCACGACAGAGCCACGAGCGACCCCGAAATTTGGCGCAAGGCAGGGTCCTTCGGCATGGCCGGAGAAGAAGTTGACGGAATGGACGTTCTTGCCGTTCGGGCTGCAGCCCAACGGGCCATTGAACGAGCCAGAGCGGGGGAAGGTCCCACCGTTTTGGAATGCCTCACCTACCGATTCCGCGGACATTCACTGGCTGATCCGGATGAATTGCGCTCGGAACAGGAAAAACAGTTCTGGGCCAAGCGTGATCCCCTTAAAGCCCTCGAACGCGACTTGACCGAGGCAGGCTTGGTCACAAGCGACGAACTGCGTGGAATCGAGAAAGAAATTGATGCGGTGATCTCGGATTGCGTTGATTTCGCGCTCTCCGCTCCCGAACCTGATCCAGCAGAACTAACGCGATACATCTGGGCTGAGGACTAAGCCTCAGCCACGCCACTCCTTAAAAACCGCTCATCAAATGCCACTCGGCAGACGTCGGGTGAGATTGCGTAATTTACGAAGAGCTTTGAGCTCCACCTGACGGACCCGCTCTCGAGACACTTCCATCATTCGACCAATCTCGGCAAGCGTGTGACGCTCGTTGCCTTCTAAGCCAAAACGAAGCCGAAGCACATTTTGCTCTTGCTCACTGAGATGACTGAGCCAACGGCCAAGTTGCTCGTGATGAATGCGCTGCTCAACGATGTCGAGGGGCTCGTCCGCTGACGAATCAGCAATTAGATCGCCAAGGAAGCTTCGTCCTTCTTCTCCATTCACCGGAGCATCGAGGCTGCTGGTGGTGAGGGCCTGACGCAAGAGGGAATCAAGTTCCTCCACCGGGATGTCCATCGCTTCCGCAATTTCCAAGCGGTTCGGCATGGCACCAAGCTTGTGGGCAAGATCCAGACTGACTTTGCGAATCGTGGTGAGACGTTCACTGAGATGAACAGGGAGACGGATTGTGCGGGACTGGCAAGCAATGGCCCTGGTCATGCTCTGGCGAATCCACCAG
>QCVC01000035.1:0-15027 GCA_003210515.1 Synechococcus sp. AG-683-B21
CAGTTGGGGGATCAACGGCTGCAGCAGACCGTGGCTGATCTGGGTGATGGGGTTGCGGTTCTAACGGCGTCTCCTGCTGCGATGCAGCGCTGGTTGCAGCTCCCTGCGGTGCTCACCGAGCGTTCCGACCTGGCGGGGTTGGTGGCATCACTGCGTCCTGAAGGGGCCACGTTGGCTGCGGATGCTGTTCTTGCATTCCGCAACAAACTGACGCCACAGCCATGGCAACCCCTCAAAGATTTGTCGGACACGGCCGGTGGTCGGGCTCTCTGGTTAGCTCAGTTCCAGAACCCATCTCGGTTGCTGGATGCCGATGACCAGCACCCTTTGGCGCAGTGGCTGGGACCGCTGCTGCGATCCCATTTAAAGGATCAAGCGGCTGCCGCAACCGTTGTGGAGCTCGATGAGGGGCCATTGCTTTGGCAACATCAGTCTGATGGTTGGCTCCTAACAACATCCCGTGAGCAGCCGCAGCAGGCTGTTGTGGATGCTCAGCTTCAGGGGCAAGGCTTATCGCGATCAGAGTTGGATGGGGATGGAGAAAAGCTTGCGGTTTGGACGCGCCTCGTGCGTCAGCGTGGTCGCACGGCTGGCCTTGAGGCGCAGTTGGCTGTAGCCCAAGCTCGTGCCGCCTCAGTGGATTGGTGGGGGGAGACCCTCACTGGCTTGAAGCATCGTCAGGACTCCCGCGGGTTGCAGCCGAGGCTCAGGCAGTGGCAGGCCATCAGCAGCGACGGTCGTCCGTCCCATGCGCTTCTATTGGGAGCTGAACCCACCCAAGCTCTGCTGGCTGCGTGGCAGCCCTGGGCCTTCATTCAGGCCCTTGCGGGTCAATCCTTGAAAGGACAAGTCCAAGGTCTCAGCCTTGTGGCGGATGTTGATCAACAGGATGATGTGGGCACCAAGCTGCCCCTGCATGCGCGGCTTGACCTTGGCTGAACTGGCACTGGTTGAACGAATGCTTTTGCAGCCTGGGTTCGTTTAATCGTCGTGATGCACCTCTTTAGTCCCTCTCACTTGAATCGGAAGTTCCAGCAGACCAGTGCCGATGGTTTGCGCATTGGCGACTGAGGAGATCTTGGCTTCGATGCCGAATTCCTTGAAGGCTGTTTCCATTTCCTGCATCAAAGCCTCCTCCACTTGCTTTTCAGGATCGACGACTTTCCCAATCAGTCGCGCGCCGAGTTTCCCAATGCGTTGCTGCACAACTTCGCGTGCGTTGGTGACCTCGATTAGCAGCACGGAGGACCCTTGTCGTCATGCGACTTTATGGGATCTCCCTTCCATAGGCATGAAGCCATCTTTCCGAACTGCTCTGTCGTTTAGCAGTACGGCTCCAAGATCTCCTCAAGGTCTCTGAGTTGGGACGGAGGCATCAACCGAGCTAGCGGTAGCTGACTTGCGCCGCCAGCCACAGGAACCTTTACCGCTTCGATCGCTTGCCGTGCGGCGACAGCGGCCCCTTGGTTGATGAGGGCGCTGCATTCAACGGCAAGGGCCTCAGCAAGGCCGGCATCACCGAGGTAAAGGTGCCAGCCGTTGATCTGCAGATACAGGCGATCAGCAATAGATGCTTGCAAATCTTTTAGGTCAGATGCGGGTAGAGACATGTCGCAGATCAGAGCTGTCTCATGGTCGCTTTAATCGGTCTCCCTTGGGCGCCTGGCAATCACACTCACCAATTGAATCGCGAGAGCGCCAGCCCATACCCCTGTAATCCAACTGAGAGAGGGTTCAGGAAACGGGTGTTTCATTTCTTGGAAAAACCAAGCACCGCTATTGATTGCAGCAAATGCGCCAGCGTGCAAACAAAAGTTGACGATGCGTTCAAAGTGCCGATAAGTCGGGTCTTCAGGGTTGGCAGGGCCATACCAGCGGATCGGCATCGCATTAAAAGGGTCGTGCTGTGATCCTGGCTCGGCGTCGCCCCAGTTGACGATCGGTACCTTGATGGAGTCTCATGGATTCACGCAAGCGCTTGTAGCTCAGCGGATTAGAGCATCTGACTACGGATCAGAGGGTCGGGAGTTCGAATCTCTCCAGGCGCGCTTGAAAACTGCCAATTAGGCAGTTTTTTTTTGTTTTGGCCCATCCCGATCCAAGAACCGTTTCTTACGATTGGGCTACCGGTTATGTACTTTCCCCATGAGCCAGGTCTCCGAACAGGCCATTAATGCAGGTCTGGCCTCGGCTGACCCCGAAATTTCCCGTCTGATTGATCAGGAGCGTCATCGTCAGGAAACACACCTTGAGCTCATCGCCAGCGAGAATTTTGCGTCGCAGGCCGTGATGCAAGCGCAGGGTTCTGTGCTTACCAACAAATATGCCGAGGGCCTACCTGCCAAGCGCTATTACGGCGGTTGTGAGCACGTTGATGCCATCGAAACCTTGGCGATTGAACGCGCCAAGCAGTTGTTCGATGCTGCATGGGCCAATGTCCAGCCGCACAGTGGTGCGCAGGCCAACTTCGCAGTGTTTTTGGCGTTGTTGAAGCCCGGCGACACGATCATGGGTCTTGATCTTTCCCATGGCGGTCACCTCACCCATGGTTCGCCCGTCAACGTGAGCGGCAAATGGTTCAACGTTGTTCAGTACGGCGTTGATCACACAACCCAGCGTCTCGATATGGAGGCGATTCGAACGCTTGCTCTCGAGCACAAACCAAAACTGATCGTGTGCGGCTATTCGGCTTATCCACGCACAATTGATTTTGCGGCCTTCCGCTCCATCGCCGATGAGGTTGGAGCCTTTTTGTTGGCCGATATGGCACATATCGCGGGACTCGTCGCAGCTGGTGTCCACCCCAGTCCTGTTCCTCACTGCGATGTCGTGACCACTACGACCCATAAAACATTGCGCGGGCCCAGGGGTGGTTTGATCCTGTGTCGGGATGCGGAGTTCGCTAAGAAGTTCGACAAAGCCGTCTTCCCAGGCACGCAGGGGGGACCGTTGGAGCACGTAATCGCGGCCAAGGCTGTTGCCTTTGGTGAGGCGCTTCAACCGTCGTTCAAAACCTATAGCCAGCAGGTGGTGGCCAACGCCGGAGCATTAGCAGAGCAGTTGATCTCCAGGGGGATCAACGTGGTGAGTGGCGGCACCGATAACCATGTTGTGTTGCTCGATTTACGCTCGATTGGCATGACGGGCAAGGTGGCCGACCTGCTCGTGAGTGATGTGCACATCACGGCAAACAAGAACACCGTGCCCTTCGATCCAGAGTCCCCTTTCGTCACGAGTGGGCTTCGTCTGGGCACCGCTGCACTCACCACACGCGGCTTTGATGTTGATGCGTTTAAAGAGGTGGCGGATGTGATTGCCGACCGCTTGCACCACCCTGAGGACGATGCGATTCGCCAGCGCTGCCTTGAGCGTGTGTCAACCCTTTGCACTCGCTTCCCCCTTTATGCCAACTGCAAGCAGCCTGCGCTTGTGTGACGGATGTTGGTTTGACGTCATCCAATCGTGATGGTGTCCCCAGTTGAAGCTCCCTAAGATTTGGGCAGCTCTTTGGCCCCGGAGAGCCGTTTCATTTCAGGAGCCTCAGTGAACCTCCCAGCCAGCCCGATTGTGGTTGCCACGGTGAGTTTCCTGGTGGCAGCTGGTTTCACCATCGGGTTGGTTCCCGTGGTGAGACGTCTCGGTTTTCGCTTCGGCTTCACCGATCAGCCCGATGCCCGCAAGCAACACAGCACCCCGATCGTGCGTGTTGGTGGCATCGCGATGGTCAGCGGTTTTGTTTTGTCGTTGACGGCTATTTGGCTCTTGGGAGGCTTCGGCCTCGTGGCTCCCGAACGAGATCAGCTGATTTGGAGCACCCTCGCTGGCTCGCTCTGTTTTTTCTTGATCGGCTTGGCCGACGATCTATATGCCCTATCACCTTGGCCCCGTTTGGCCGGTCAGATCCTTGTGGCCTCTGCGATCTGGAGCCAGGGGGTTCGCATTGGCGCCATTGATTTGCCTTGGCTTAGCTCCACCGGCTCAGCAATCCATCTCTCCGATGGCCTCAGTTTGTTGGCCACCGTGATTTGGTTGGTGGGCATCACCAATGCCATTAATTGGCTTGATGGTTTGGATGGTCTTGCCGCAGGTGTTGCCGGGATTGCGGCCATCGGCTTGGTGTCCGTCAGCTTTTCGTTGCATCAAGTTGCAGCAGGCTTCTTAGCGGCGGCATTGGCTGGATGCTCTTTGGGCTTTTTGCGGCACAACTCCAATCCGGCAAGGATTTTTATGGGGGATGGAGGTTCTTATTTCCTTGGCTTCACCCTGGCCTCCATCAGCATTGTGGGCCCAGCGAAGGGCCTCACCACGGTGAGTTTGTTGTTGCCATTGCTGATTCTTTCCTTGCCGCTAGCCGACATGTCGGCAGTGATCATGGGGCGGTTGCGGGAAGGCCGATCCCCGTTTTATCCAGATCGCCGTCATCTTCATCACCGCTTGCTAAGGGCAGGGTTCAGTCACCGACGCACTGTTCTGCTCATTTACGTGTTTACGCAGTGGTTGGCATCAATCGCATTGGTGGTGGCGAATGCGGAAATGCGTTTTCTCTGGTTGGCTCTTGCGACGGCAATTCTGGTGGCCACGGTGGTCGTGAGTCGTCGTCAACTTCAGGCTGAAAAGGCTTTGCTAGAGAGAACTCCCCAGGATTGTTTTGGGGGATCAACACCGCCCGGTGATCGCCATGGCTAGGAGTGGAGTTGAAATTCTGTGTGTGGGCACGGAGCTGCTGTTGGGCGACATCCTCAATGGCAATGCCCGTTGGCTTGCCCAGAGACTGGCGGATTTAGGCCTCCCGCATTTTCGCCAGACCGTTGTGGGTGACAACACCGATCGACTGATGGCCGCTGTGCGTGAGGCGGCGGGGCGGTGTCGAATTCTGCTCACAACCGGAGGGTTAGGGCCGACTCCCGATGACCTCACCACTGCTGCCTTGGCCGCGGCGTTTGACACCCCCCTTGAAGAGCGTCCAGAGCTCTGGGAAGAGATTCAGGCCAAGTTGTCAGCGGGTGGACGTGCCGTGGCTGCCAGTAATCGATCACAGGCTTTTTTGCCGATTGGTGCAGACGTTTTGCCCAACTCTCTGGGGTCTGCTCCGGGGATGATTTGGTCCCCTTGTCCCGACTTCACAATCCTCACGTTCCCGGGAGTTCCCTCCGAGATGCGGAGTATGTGGGTGGAGACAGCGGAACCTTGGTTACGTCAGAACGCTGGCGCTCCCTCTGCGTTTGTGAGTCGAAGGCTTCATTTCACCGGAATTGGAGAGTCTGATCTGGCAGAGCAGGTGGGGGATCTCTTGGAGTCTGCAAATCCCACCGTGGCTCCCTATGCCGCGCTCGGGGATGTGACGTTGCGGTTGACTGCTTCAGGATCGTCGCCCGACCAAGCGGAGGCTGTGCTGCATCCCATGGAGGAGCAGTTGCTCCAGCGCACAGGACGGTTCTGTTACGGCCGTGATGACGACACCTTGGCGGCGGTGGTGTTGCGTTTGCTCGGGGAGACTGGGCAAACCCTGGCTGTTGCCGAATCCTGTACTGGGGGTGCCGTTGGTGCTGCCCTGACGGCGGTGCCAGGTTCATCGGCCGTCTTTGCTGGTGGCGTGATTGCTTACAGCAATGCGGTGAAACAACAGCTTTTGGGAGTTCCAGCGGCCCTGCTTGATGAGCATGGTGCTGTGTCAGAGCCTGTGGTGAAGGCGATGGCAGAGGGGCTGCTCTCTCGGTTTCATTGCGACTGGGGCATCGCGATTAGTGGTGTGGCGGGCCCAGGGGGAGGAACCGTTGAGAAGCCTGTTGGCATGGTCTGTTTGGCGTTGGCCGGGCCAGAGGGTTGTGATGTGTGGGTGCAGCGATTTGGTGCCCGTCGAGGTCGTGCGGCCGTGCAACAGCTCAGCGTGATTCGTGCTCTTGATCGTCTGCGTTTGCGTCTTCTGGCCCAGTCCTAAGGTCGTCAGTCATTGCAGCAGCACTGTTGAGTTCCGGCACCCTCTACGACAAGGTGTGGGACCTTCATCGGGTGGCAGATTTGCCCGGGGGGTCTACACAACTGTTCGTGGGTCTCCATCTGATTCACGAAGTGACCAGTCCCCAGGCGTTTTCTGGCCTGCGCGACAAGGGGCTCAAAGTTGCTTGCCCTGAAAGAACTGTGGCAACGGTGGACCACATTGTTCCCACCACCTCTCAAGCGCGTCCGTTTGCCGATCCTTTGGCGGAGGAAATGCTCAGCACCTTGGAACGCAACTGCGCTGAGAGCGGGATCGTTCTGAATGGCATCGGCAGTGGCCGACAGGGCATTGTTCACGTGATTGCGCCTGAGCTCGGCTTGTCCCAGCCCGGAATGACCGTGGCCTGCGGTGATTCCCATACGTCCACCCATGGGGCCTTTGGAGCGATCGCCTTCGGGATCGGTACCAGTCAGGTGAGAGATGTTCTAGCCAGCCAGAGCTTGGCCATGAACAAACTCAAGGTTCGACGAATTTTGGTGAATGGACAGCTTTCTGCTGGGGTTTCGGCGAAAGATCTGGTTCTCCATGTGATCCGCACGCTGGGCGTCAAAGGTGGGGTTGGTTACGCCTATGAGTTCGCGGGTTCGGCCATCGAAGCGTTGTCGATGGAAGAGAGAATGACGCTCTGCAACATGGCCATCGAAGGCGGAGCGCGTTGTGGGTATGTGAATCCAGATCAAACCACCTTTGATTACCTCAAGGGGCGGCCCCACGCTCCAAGCGGCGCGGCCTGGGATGCTGCGGTGGATTGGTGGCTGTCTCTTGCGACGGATGCCGCTGCTGAGGTGGACGACGAGGTTGTCTTCGATGCAACGGTGATTGCACCAACGGTGACTTGGGGCATTACGCCGGGTCAGGGCATAGGGATCGATGAGTGCGTTCCAAGCCTGACGATGCTCGATCCCGGAGAGCGTCCGATTGCGCAGGAGGCTTATCGCTACATGGATCTCCAGCCCGGCACTCCCATCGCTGGTGTCCCCATTGACGTGTGTTTCATCGGTAGTTGCACGAATGGTCGACTGAGCGACCTCCGTGCCGCTGCAGCCGTCGCCCGTGGTCGTCAAGTAGCCAAAGGAATCAAGGCTTTCGTCGTGCCGGGTTCCGAACAGGTGGCCCGTGCGGCTGAGGCTGAAGGCTTGGATCAGGTGTTTTCCGAGGCTGGTTTCGAATGGCGGGAACCAGGCTGTTCCATGTGTCTGGCCATGAATCCAGATCGGTTGGAGGGGCGGCAGATCAGTGCCAGCTCTAGCAATCGCAATTTCAAGGGCAGGCAGGGATCAGCAAGTGGCAGAACCCTGTTGATGAGTCCGGCGATGGTCGTCGCAGCGGCTGTCCATGGTCGGGTGACTGATGTCCGCACCCTTGCTCTTCACTCGGCGTCTTGATGTCTACGTTCCCGAATGGTGCTGTTCAGAATGTTTCTGGCACGGCTCTCATCATCCAAGGTGAGGATATTGATACCGATCGGATCATTCCGGCTCGGTTTCTGAAATGCGTCAGTTTTGATGCCCTCGGCGATCAGGTTTTTGCTGATGATCGTCTTGAGTTGGCTGGCGAACATCCCTTTGATCAAGGGCGTTTTGAAGGCGCTTCAATCTTGATAGTGAATGGTAATTTTGGCTGCGGATCCAGTCGGGAACATGCGCCTCAGGCGTTGATGCGATGGGGCATTCGTGCCGTTGTTGGTGTCAGTTTTGCGGAGATCTTCTTCGGCAATTGCCTTGCCTTGGGTATTCCCTGTGCATCCGCATCGCCCGATCAAATTTTGGCGATTCAGGCTTCTGTAGAGAAGGATGCAACGCGTCATTGGACGCTTGATCTTGATGAGATGGCGCTTGCTTCGGATCAAGATCGCTGGGATGTGAGCATTGATCCAGGCCCGCGGGACATGCTGCTGAGTGGGCGCTGGGATGCCACATCGCAGTTGCTAGACAACAGCGCCAAGGTGAAGTCCTTGATGGATGAGATTCCATACCTGAATCAGTTCGCTAAGCGCTAATGGCGGCTTTGGTCTCTTTCGTCTATGAATGAGACAGGAGATCTGGTATCGGTTATGGACGGTGTTCTTTGGAGTGTTCGGCTGTTTGTGGTCGCTCTGGTTGCGGCTGCCCCAGCCATTTCATCCCCATTGCAGCTTCAGGTTCAGTCCTACGAGGCGTTTGATCGCAATTGTCCGCGCTGTGATCTCCGATCCCAAAACCTGCAGGATGCCCACCTCATTGGTGCTGACCTGCGGGAGGCAGACCTGCGGGGTGCTGACTTGCGTGGCGCCAATCTGGAGGGCGCGGATCTCAGCGGGGCTCGGCTGTCGGGTGCTGATTTACGCGGGGCCAACCTCACGAATGCCGAACTCTCAGGTGTTGACCTGCGGCGGGCAGACCTTCGCAATGCTGTTGTGATTAATGCCTTCGCCCCTGATGTGATGGTTGAAGGAGTTCGTTTTGCAGGGGCTAACTTAACAGGTAGTCATCTAATTATTGGTGGTGGTGATTAATTAATAGGGTTGATTTTTGCTGTTGTGATTGAGCCAGTCTGTTGGGGCGTATGGCACGAAGGGAACACCTGTTCCTTTGAATTTGAAATCATTTAATCGGAATCGTACGCCTCCAATTCCCTCGTAGGGATTGAAATACAAGCCAATGTCGTAGCTGCGGCGCTGCCAGCGCAGCTCAAAATTGGAGTCGATCACCTCTCCGTAATAGGCCGAGCCAGGATCAACATTCAGATTCACTCCTGTGCTGAACATCAAAGGCCCAACGATTTGCTGCGTAATACCTACTCCAAGGGTTCCAAAATCAATAATCCTGTCGAACTCGAATGGGCTTTCCCCGCTTTGAAGGGTGCCCCCACCGATCACAGAGATCTGGGTGAAATCCAGGAATGGCTTGCTGAATGTGCCCAAAGTGACTGTAGGCCCACCACTAAAGCTGAGGCTTGATTGCTGAGATCCTTGGCCGTACATCGCCACTGTGCTGTTGATGTTGGTGGCCAGGCTGACCCCAGGAACGATGGCAACAGGTGAATAGCGATAGGCCTCTGTGGGTGTTAGTTCGGCTGTGTTCCCTTTCCAAAGGGGGAAATTGCTGGTGAGTGATGCGAACAAACTTCCACGACCAGTGCGCAGCATCCGTTTTTTCTTAAATCGATCTGCGTAGTAATCACCAACTGCTCCTCGAACCAAATAGCGATGCTTGATATCCCCTTGCAACCATTCACCATTCTTTTCTCCATACATTCCGTAGGCGGCTTGGATGTCGGTCTCACCAAGGGAACCGTTCCAAGTGCGATAGCGGTAGGCACCGAACAATTTTGTTTTGACCTCTCCAAGAAAACCCAGATCAACGTTGCGACCCAAGTCCACCCAGTAACGGCTGTTATCTAAGAATGAGTCGCCATCAAATGAGCTGATATCGGCTTCTGAGTTGAGGCGATAGCCACCCACTCGACTCGTCAATTTGGCTTCAAGTCCAAAAATGTCCCCCAAATTTTCGCCGCCATCACTGAAGGCACGTTGAAGAAGCACCTGGGGTTCGAGTGCCAATTCCGTGCTGTTGCCAATCGTGATTGGTGGAATGGTTCGTCCAACGAAGAGGCCACCGCGATCCTCGTTATCAATGCCGAGAACCCAGCGGTTCTCGATCTCTTCTTCTTTTTCGATCAGTTGGCGCCGGGTGACTGGAATGGGCAGCCGTTCATCAATGATCAACCGATTTCGACGCGCTGAGATCAGAAGGTCGCCATTCGGTTGTTCCCTGGCAATCACCCCCTCAGCATCGATCCGAGATTGTGATGGTGTGAAGGGGTCGTTGCTAAATCCCATTCGATCCGATTGCCAGCCTTTGGCGGTAATGCGGATGCGATTGGCTTGGATTCGCCAGCGACTGATGGTTCCATTCAGCAGTTTGGTGCTGCCCAAACGTTTCAGTTGCGGCACTGTCACAACGCCGAAGCGATTTTCATCTTGAACGGATGAGTTCAGGCGACGGATCGGAACGCCGCTGCGGCGTTCGATCGAAAAACTACCGGTCAGGTCAATGTCGGAAACACGCTGATCAATGGTTTGAATCGCTGCTGTTCGCAGGGCCTGCTGCTCGGCCGGAGAGATCTCGGCTGGCTTTGTGCTGTTCGTTAGTGGCACATGCTGTTGCGGCTCGCCACCGTCTCCAAGAGATATCGACTCCAAGCGTTCCGACAATGAAGTGGGATTGATGCGCTGATCCCGATCAGGATCTGGACAACCGTCTGGGGGTGGCATGAGAGCCACGTCGAAGCTGGGCAGGTCGCGTCCCCAGCGGTAGCGCAAGCCAAGTAGGTAGGCGTTGCTTCCTTCCGTCACGCCGCCATAAGTGCCGAAGGCACCTGATCGGTGATGAATCCGTCCGACCAGTGAAAGGTCTTGAGATACGGCCGCTTCGAGTTCAAAACCCAAGTAGTTCAGAAGCTGTGAGTAGTTCTTGCGGAAGGTTTTTTCGTAAAGGCTTTGATCGGTGTTGTAGCTGACGCCTTCCATCAGGCTGAAGCTCAGCCAGGGCTGAACCCAAAGACGGGCACCGATGCCAAGCACGCCTTCTCCAAAGCTTTGGGCGGGTAAGTCGTCGTAGGGAGTGTCTTGGTTGTATTCGCCGCCCCGCTGTTGTTTGGCCACATGACTAAACAAATCAGCTTCAAGTTCCAAGGCAATGGGGCCAGCTCGCGCAATCCGTTTTTGCAACCCAACGCCCATCACGGCTTCTGGGCGCATCCTGCCGTTGAACAGAAATGTGTCGCCAAAAGCAGCATCGATCATCTGACCACCCCAGGTAGTGACGGCCCAGGGCTGCGGATGCCAATCGGGTACCGGAGGTAAGAACGGAGTGCAGGCCATGCTGCTGTCCGTTTCAGAGTTGCTTTGGAGTTCTTCTTCTTCTGCTGATTTGCTGTTGTGTTCCGTTGAGGATCGATCGACCGTTGGCTTATTTGCTGGTTTTGGCAGTGCTGCGGGGGTGTCCTCGAGGTCGATTACGCCATAGACATCATCGAGCTCACCCTCGTTTTGAACGAGGTTGTAACGCAGAACAGAGGCTTGAAAAAACTGGTTTCCGCGGCGCAATCGAATGGAACCGCGTGCAAAAAGTGTGCGAAAGGCAGTGTCGAATTCGATTCGATCGGCTTGGAGTTGGGCTGCACCCAGCCGCGCTGTCACATTGCCCTCAGCAATGGTGATCTTGCGCTTGCTGTCGTAAAACTGACGGTCGGCCTTGAGCTTGAGCTGCTCAGGAACAAGGGCCGTTTCAGGGGAGGCTTCAACGTTGGGAGACGCCTCACCATCAGCAGAGAAGCCCGCCTCGGTGGCAGGCGTTTTCGCACCAGTGTCTTCTGCTGTCGCGGGTCTCGACAAGTCTGCCGAAAACACTCCTGATGCCAGAAGTCCCGTTAGGGCAATAGCGAGGCGGGACGCCGCCAATGAATTCCTGCATTGGCCCGTGAGTGTGACAGCTCAGGACCATAGCCGGGTTGATGATCAGACCAGTGCTTGGCGCGGTCTGATCCGGATCGTTTCAATCCTCGAGGTCTTTGCGACTTGGCGTGCGGCTTGGGTCACTAGCCAGGAAGCCAAAGACGAAGATGCCGAGAAAAAAGAAGACGACCGAGTAAACGGAAATCTTGAGGGCGAGCATGGAGACCGACCGGCGTCTGACACAGCGATCATCCTATGGGGAATGACAGGGTCTCAACCGGGAAGTACCCCATGTCGGTAGGACGATCGGAGTGGATTGAAACGTTTCGCAGTCGCGCGCATCGGGATTTGCGCCGTGATTGGCGCCGTTCAGGTGCGGCGGAATCGAGGCCATTTGTTGAGGAGCCATGGGGTAAAAACCATCGTCCTGACTGGTTTTCTCGGGGTTTGCTGATTTGGCCTCGCGGCCGTCAATGGGTGCGTTTAGAGCAACAGTTGGCTTGGCCAAGGGCCTGGAATCAAGTGCAAGCCAGTCATGCCCGTTTGGGGATGAGTTGGTGGGCAGAGCAGATGCGCTTTTGGGTGGATGGTGTCCTGATCCATGAAGGAGACCTGTTCGATACGGCTTGTCGCTGGCGTGTGCCGGAGTCGTGTCGATTGGGTGGCACCCTTCATCTTCAGATTGAACTGTGCAGCCCTCTCCATGACGACGGGGCCTTGATCAGCACTGATTTGGACCTCGAACCCGATGCGCCAAATCTGGATACGGATTTCAGCTTGGCTCCCCATGCCCTGATGTTGCACTTGGCTGCAGGGGGGGATTTACCGGCGCAATGGAATGGGTTGGAGCCCAGAGGCCCAGAGGCTTTACAGGCTGTGGTTCAGGAGCTCAACGCCGCGGAGCCCGCCCAGGGCGAAATCCTTTGGATTTCCCATGCGCATCTCGATTTGGCTTGGCTTTGGCCCGTGGCCGATACGTGGCAAGCGGCAGAACGAACATTTCGCTCGGTCCTCGATTTGATGAGGCGTTGGCCTGAACTTCGTTTTGCTCATTCCACACCGGCTTTGTATGCCTGGATGCAGCACCATCGTCCGGCTCTCTTTGCTGAAATCCAGGCCGCGAGCCAGGCGGGTCGATGGGAGCCGATCAACGGTCCATGGGTCGAGACCGATTGCGTGCTGGTGAGTACAGCATCGCTATGGCAGCAATTTTCGCTGGGTCAGCAATACAGCTACGACACCTTCCCGACTTGGACCCATCAGCTCGCTTGGTTGCCCGACAGCTTTGGGTTTGGAGCAGGTGTACCGGCCGTTTCTGCGGCGACTGGGGTGCGTTGGTTCTGCACGCACAAATTGGCTTGGAATGCCGTCAACCCGTTCCCTCATCGGTTGTTTCGCTGGCGCAGCCGTGGGAACTATGAGCTGCACAGCCTGATGCTTCCCCCGATTGGTCGACGGGGTGATCCGGTGGACATGCTCGAAGAGCAGCGCAGTTGGCGAGATCAAACCGGCCGGGACTCAGCTCTCTGGATCCCTGGTGTTGGTGATCACGGTGGCGGTCCTACTGAAGAAATGCTGGAACAAATGCAGCTTTGGAACGCAAATCCAGCGGCTGTGTCCATGCGAAGTGGCACGGTCAGACAATTTTTGGCTGATCTTGAACCGTCAGTCGAGCATTGGCCGGTTTGGCGCGACGAGCTCTATCTCGAGCTCCACCGAGGCTGCGCAACAAGTCGTCCTGATCAAAAGCGGCACAACAAAACTCTGGAGCGGTTGCTGCGTGAAGCGGATACTGCGTCTGCCTTGCTAGCCCTCACCGGCCAACCGTCGCCTTCTAGCGATTGGCGGCCACTGTTGTTTCAACAATTTCACGACATCCTTCCTGGTACATCGATTCCAGAAGTGTTTGATCAGGCCGAGACGCTTTGGCGCGACGCCCGTCGGAAGGGGAAACAACAGCGAGATTTAAGCCTGGCAAAACTTCTTCAGGTCCCCAACGAGAATGTGTCGGGGCAGCACTGGTCTTGGTGCTCACTTCAACCGTTGGCAGCTTGGTCGCCCATGCTTCGCCTCCCGAAGGGTTGTTGGAGTGTGGAAGGCCAGCGCCTTCCTCAGCAGACGTCGTCGATGGGGGGCACTTGGGTGCAATTGCCGCTTCAGCGCGGCATTACTTCTCTATCACTCGAGCAACAGCCGCTTCAGCCCGTCGATTCACCATCCACGATCGGCCCTGTGCTGATTCAGGAGTTAGGTGATGGTGTCTGGCGGATGGGCAATGGCTTGGTTGAGCTGGATTGCTCATCTGAGGGCATCCTTCAAATCCGAGATTCAAAGGGTTGTGATCAACTCTCTGCACCACTGCGGTTGGAGCGTTATCAGGATCGGGGTGAGTTTTGGGATGCCTGGGACCTTGCCGCCGACTACAGCGAGCATTCCTTAGGCGTTGACGTTCTTGACGGGCTCCATTGGATTGAGCAAGGCCCATTGGTGGCGCATGCGGTGCTCAGACGACGGTTTGGCTCCAGTGCTTTGCGGATGGATGTGCGATTGCAGGCGAATCGGCCTTGGTTGGAATTGATTTGTAGTACGCACTGGTCTCAACGCCATGAACTGTTGCGGCTGACCATGCCATTGGCTCGGCCGGCTGTGCGCGTGGCGGCTGATACCAGTGGAGGCGTTATTGAGCGCCCGGCAACACCCATCACTGCAAGGGAAATTGCCCGTTGGGAGTTGCCAGTGATCTCATGGGTGGCGTCCCAGGCAGCTGCCCCTGGCGGCGGCCTGGCGGTTTTGCTCGATGGACCGCAAGGGGTCGATTGGGATGCTGATCGTTTGGGTGTTTCGTTGCTGCGAGGACCAACCTGGCCTGATCCAGGCGCGGATCGCGGTTGGCATCGTCAGCGCATGGCATTGATGCCGATCACTGGCTCCTGGAACGCGGCGGGCGTTACTCAGGCTGCCATTGCATTTCGGGAGCCGGGATGGTGGGGACCACAACCAGCCAAAGCAAAGGAATGGTTTCCGGCTTTGCCCGTCACCCTCACGCCAATTTCTCTTCAGAAGAGTACGGATGGGATTTGCTGTCGCGTCCTAAACGCTGGGCCTGCCCGTTGCCTGTGGCGGCTGGGACACCCTTGGCTGGTTCGGCGTGGGCCGCACGACCCATTCGTTGATCACGTGGTGCTTGCACCGGGAGAATTGGCGGCTCTGCAGCTGCGTCAGTCTTCGTGATCATCAAACGGATCATCCAATTCTTTGGACGGTGGACCGAAGGCTTGGTAGACGCCAAAGCCGGTGAGTCCAAGCACAACGGCCATGACGCCGAGGGCAACAGATAGGGCAGGGGACGACGTTTCCATCACAATCTTTCGGCAGGACCAGCCCCTAACCGGAGCTGGCCCCTACAGTATCCGCACTTCCTTTAACCCGAGACCCAAGCGTCGCCATGGCCCAACGCACCCGTCTGGGAGACCTCCTCCGCCCTCTGAACTCCGAGTACGGCAAGGTCGTTCCCGGTTGGGGCACCACGCCAGTGATGGGCATCTTCATGGTGCTATTCCTTGTGTTCCTTCTTGTGATCCTTCAGCTGTAC
>QCVC01000036.1:0-14563 GCA_003210515.1 Synechococcus sp. AG-683-B21
GCCCAGCAGCGCATGGATTCCAGGATCAGCTGAGTGCTGATCGGATCGTTGGCAGCGATTGAATTGCCACAGCCGCTCACGTCGAGGTAGTCGCCGTCGCTGTTCTGGTGGTAGTAGGTGTCGTCAGCAAGTCCACGCCAACTCAGAGTTGGACCGTGGCGATTGCCCTCAGTTGTGTGGTTGTACACAACGTCCAGCAGCACTTCAATACCTGCGTCATGGCAGGCTGCGACCAAGTGACGCATCTCATCGCGACCTTGCAAGGGATCGTCTACTGAGCAGTAGCCGTGGTGGGGTGTGAACCAATTCAGTGGGCTGTAGCCCCAAACATTCTCCCGACCTGGAGGTGCATCGGCAGGGTCAAAAATGAACACCGGTAGGAGCTCAATCGCCGTCACCCCAAGATTTTTCAAATAGGGAAGCTTCTCAATCACTCCGCGATAGGTGCCTCGGTCTGATCGATCCACACCTGAATCACTCGCCCGAGTGAAGGCACCCACGTGCAATTCATAAATCACCGAACGTTGCCAGCTGTGTCGGGGGCGCGGGTGGGATTCGAAGTCGAACTGCTTCCGCTCACTCACCACCGCCTTGAGGCAAGCATGGGCATTGGGCGATGGTCCCGTGGCGAGGACTCTGTCGTAGACATCCCAACCGGTAATCGCTCGCGCTGCTGGATCCAACAGCACTTTTGATGGGCGAAAACCATGGCCTCCCGGTGCAAGGGGCCCAAACACTCGGTAGCCGTAGCAGCAGCCCTCGTTGAGTCCCTCCACTTCGACATGCCAGTAATCCCCTGATCGATGCCGCCGAGCATCAAGCTCGATCACCCGTTCAGGGGCCCCATCACTGCCATTGCGATACAGCAACAGCTCGATCCGATCCGCAGCTGGGGCTGCCAAGGAGAAATTCACTCCTCGACTTGTTGTACTGCTGCCCAAGGGCCAGGGCTTGCCGGGATGAATGCCGCTCAAGGCCTGGTGGAGATGTGGTCTTCAAACTAGTGGTTCGCTCCGCTCTTGAGTGTCATGACCATGACCACTGCCTTGGAGGCCGGTCGACCGCCGCAGCAGGTGCGCGACGACCTATGGCTTTTCCCGCCGAATCGGGATTGCCAGGGCGGTAGTTCCTGGTGGTTAAACATCGATCCTGAGCCGGTCTTGATTGACTGCCCGCCTTTGACCCAGTCCACGATCACGGCTCTGAAGGACTTGGCCGGGACGCGTCAGCCGCGAATTTTGCTCACCAGTCGTGAAGGTCATGGCCGGTTGCGACGGCTGCAGGAGCAACTCGATTGGCCGGTGCTGGTGCAAGAGCAGGAGGCCTACCTGCTGCCCAACGTGGAGCCCCTCGAATGTTTCAAGGATGAGCACACCACAGCCAGCGGATTGCGTTTGCTTTGGACCCCAGGACCGACTCCAGGCAGTGCCGTTGTGCTCGCGCCGGCCCCTGTTGAGCTGTTGTTCTGCGGGCGTTTGCTGACTCCACTAGCTCCGGGATGTCTCGGACCGTTGCGACATGGCCGCACATTTCACTGGCCTCGCCAGCTCGCCAGCCTGACCAAATTGCGATCCTGGATTCCCCCAGAAGCCAGTCCAAAACTGGCTTCTGGGGCTGCTCTTGGGGGTTTGCGTGGCGAGCGTTTGGTGCCCTTCTCCGGGTGGAGTGCTCAATCCATCACTCCCTAAAGCATTGCGCCAGAAGACATTTCGCTTGCAGCCACCGGTTGAACTCCATACGATTAGCGCGCTTGTGGAATTCATCGGCGCACCCACAACGCCGCATCAGAGCTGTTTCCGCCCCCCATCGTTTCCTTTCAAATGAACAAAGCTGATTTGGTCAACCTGGTTGCAGCTCGCACTGAGCTCACCAAAACTGACGTGTCCATGGTTGTGGATGCCGCGATCGACACCATCATCGATTCCGTCGTTGAAGGCAAAAAAGTTTCCATCCTTGGTTTCGGCTCCTTCGAACCCCGTGAGCGTTCGGCTCGCCAGGGCTTGAACCCTAAAACTGGCGAAAAAATTGCCATTCCTGCCAAGCGCGTGCCTGCATTCACCGCCGGCAAGATGTTCAAAGATCGCGTTCAGGGCTGATCCCTTCGAACAATTTGTTCGCCGAGGCGGCTGAAGAGGCCGCCTTTTTTAATGCGTTGTCCGAACCATCTCCTTCACCAGCTCGATCAGGGCCGCCGGCTGAAGGAGCGAAGCGGTTATCGCGGCCGCTTCGCCCCATCTCCAACCGGTGTGCTGCATTTCGGCAATCTCCAGACGGCGCTGCTGTCTTGGCTTCAGGCCCGCTGCTTGGGAGGGGAGTGGTTCCTGAGAATTGACGACCTCGATACGCCAAGGAATCGACCGGAATCGCTGCTGCGGATTCAATCCGATTTGCTTTGGCTTGGTTTGCACTGGGACGGCCAGCCCATGTTGCAAAGTTCCCGGCGTGGGATCTACAACTCGTGGTTGTCATGTCTTCGACGCAGTGGCCTTGTGTTTGCCTGCCGTTGTTCCCGCCGCGATCTCGCTGGCGAGTCGATTTATCCCGGGACGTGTCGAGCGATTGATGCGGGTTGGGGATGGCAGGAGCAACGTCTACCGAGTTGGCGTTTACGGGTGCCTGAGCACAACCCCTTTGGCAGTGGAGATGTAGTAGTACGACGTGCCGACGGTTTTATTGCTTACCAGCTCGCCACGGTGATCGATGAATTGTCTTTTGGAATCACTGATGTGGTCCGTGGCAACGATCTTCGAGATGCTTTGCCGTCCCAACTCAGCATTTATGCAGCATTAGGGCAAAAGCCTTCTCGGTTTTGGCATGGACCTTTGCTTTACGACGACGAGGGTCAAAAGCTTTCGAAGCGAGAAGCCAGTGCTGGTTTGGATGTTGCTCGCTCTAAGGGTGAAGACCCCGCCCACGTGATTGGTCAATTGGCGGCCGGCCTTGGTTTGGTCCCGCTGGGAACGCGTCTGTCGATAGACGAACTGTTGTCTGAAGTCCGTGATGCGAGCACTCTCCCCCTGAATTCTTAAGGAAGGATTCGGGATCACCGGCAACGAATCGACCCATATTGATAGTCATTCCAGTCCTAGCAGTCCATGTCGACTTGCACGATTTGCGGCGGCAGCGGCGTTCAACGTGTGTCTAGCCAGCGTTCACGCACCTGCCTTGTCTGCCTTGGTCAAGGCATTCTTTCAGCGGCAACGAAGCCCGCCCCTCTGAGTCACCATCCTGGTGCTGTACCAAGTTTGAAGGATTTGAGCTGTCTCACCAAGCCAAGAACCTGATCTTCAACCCAACGGTGCTTTTTCTTTGTTGCGCAGCACGAACAGCGTTGCAGTGCCGACAACCACCAGCAGTGGTACTGCTGTGAACAACAGCAGGGCAATTGCGGAATAATCGGTATACACGGTGGAGCTTTTGCTCGAACTGCGGCCACTATCTCAGGAAATGGACGTTGCCTCCCCTGATTGTTTGCACCGAAACAGTTGTCTCCGATGCCGTTCGCTTGAGCTCAGCATGTGCTGTGATCGCCCTGACGGCAACGACGTTTTTTGCTCCCGGTGTCAGTGCCCAGGGGTTTGAACGTTTGAACAGCGACGCTCTTCATTGTTTGCAAACTGGGGATCGAGGGATCTGTCAGCGCGCTCTGAACAACGCTGAAGTGCTGCAACGGCTTGCTTCAAATCGGCAGGCTTACCCATGTCAAACCTTGCTTCTTGGGGTTCAAGCCGACCTCATCCTTCAGCAGTTGGGAGATGGTCGCGGTGATCGAGCGATCTCAGATCTCCAGGAAGCGCGTCGCGGCTGTCCTGGCCTGTGAGGGTTGATCAAAAGACTGTGATTAGAGCCATATCGATAGGTTCAAGACGCCTTGCATCACCTTGTGGTGATTGTTGAAATCACTTTTGTTCTTCGTTGATGAAATCTGCAAACGAGTGGGACGCAATTGTTTCGAAATAGTCATCGACAATTTCAACGGCATTCATACCTTCATTGGCATTGAGAATGCAGCTCACATAACAGGCGATCGCATCGCCTAAAGTCTCGAATCGTTCCACAGGAATGGATTGATTGCCGTCGTCGAAGAGAACCTCATATGTCACCGTTCATTTAGGCACGATGGATACATCAGACTAATTGATCGTTCTTGCGAAGATTTTGAAGCTGTTGTTGGAAGGTTGGTCATTCCTTCATCTGCCTGTCTTAAAGCCAAGGAACAATGATGGAGTTGGTTTTGGATGTCGATGTCCAGCTCGATTCAGACTCCTCTTCTGCCATTTGTTTGTTGGAGTGCCGATTGCTTCGATTGTGCTGGCGCAGCAACCTTCGGCTCGCGTCCACGTCTTGGTCTCCAGGCCGTTAACGTTGCCGAAATAGATTTGGTCAATGGCGATTATCGACGGGGTCTTGAATGTCGTTTTACGTAATCCATTCGAAGACAAAAGTAAGTTTTTTAAAAAATCGCAATATGTTTTTAGCCCGAGATTCATTCTAGGAACTGTATTTGCGTTTGTCGGTGTATTTGGTTTTGCTACATCTGGTCTTGTTTGGGAATTCAAAGGTATTGAGCTTGGCCTAACTGCTCTTATCACTTCCTTTATTGCGCTGCTTTTCAGCATCGTGTTTTTATTCCCATTCTCGAAGGCGAAGCAAGATCAACCCCTTAGGCAAAACAACATCGTCAAAGTAAAAACTACTCCGTCCCAAGCAACGTCTGAAGTGACGTCGGAAGACACCATTGAGTCAGTTGTTACGACA
Organism: Synechococcus sp. AG-683-B21; assembly: GCA_003210515.1. GTDB lineage: Bacteria > Cyanobacteriota > Cyanobacteriia > PCC-6307 > Cyanobiaceae > Parasynechococcus. The sequence continues at coordinate 4,759 of QCVC01000036.1, forward strand.
GCCGAAGAAATTCGTACACAGCTTGCTCTTAGTGAAAAGGAAAAGCCTGAAATTGTTATGGTCAATTTTTCTACAAATCATTTATTGCCTGGAAGTTCTTTGCTCCCATCAAAAAGAAAAGCTGGTAAATCGTTAGATGCTTTTCGTGAAACAGCCAAATCTCTTTATAAGAGCGAAGCTTAAGGTGTTTCAATTTTTAGATTTTCAATAGCTCGGAATAGATACAATAAGTCTTTTATTTTTCTCTGTGCATCCAACTAATCCAGTCTGCTGAGATTTCCTGAGGGCACACCGCTTCGCATTCCAAATTGCTGCTACAGCTCCCAAATCCCTCCTCCTCCATTCGAATTTGCATCGTCCTTGCCCGTGTGGACCGTTCCGGCTGTCCTTGGGGCAGTTGACCGAGGTGGGCCAGCTTTGCCGCTACAAAAAGACTGGCTGAGGCATTGCGGCAACTGGCAACGCAAGCACCGCAGCCGATGCATGTCGCTGTATCGAATGCCTTCAATGCTTGTTGTCGTCCGATGGGTTGGGCGTTGGCATCAGGCGCCTGTCCTGTTCCAGTTGAGCAATAGCCCCCAGCCGCAATAATGCGATCCAATGCTGATCGGTCCACCATCAAGTCTTGGATGGTGGGAAACGCTTTGGCTTTCCATGGCGCCAGGGTGATGGCAGCACCGTCGGAAAATTCTCTGAGATAAAGCTGGCAAACGGATGTGGCTGTGCGTGGTCCATGGCCTTGGCCATTGACGAGAAAACCGCAACTCCCGCAAATCCCTTCCCGACAATCATGCTCAAAACTAACGGGTCGTCGTCCGCTGCTGATCAGCTGTTCATTCAGTTGATCGAGGGCCTCTAATAGGGAGAGATCAGACGACACATTCTCCAAAAGATACGTTTCATAGGAGCCCAAATCCGAGGCTGTTGTTTGTCGCCAAATCCGCAAGGTGAGTTTCATTTGTAGCTGCGGGTGCTGGGCTGCAAGGTGGTGAACTGCAGTGCTTCTACATGGCGGATCGGTGTGCCATTGGCGTTGTGCTCCCACGCTGCGATATGGGCAAAGTTGGCGTCGTCTCGAAGCGCCTCGCCCTCAGCACTTTGATGTTCTTCGCGGAAATGGGCGCCGCAGGATTCCTCTCGAGCCAAAGCATCGCGCAGCATCAGATCTGCAAGTCCGAAGAAGTCACTCACGCGTAGTGCTTTTTCGAGTTCGGCATTTGGTCCATGGGCTTCGCCGGGTACGCGCACCTCGTGTTGGAAGCGTGCGGAGAGGGCTGCCACAGCGTGAAGACCCTGCTTTAAGCCCTTCGCATGACGACTGATGCCGCAGTGATTGATCATGATGGCGCCAAGGTCTCGATGGAAGCTGTCCACTGGAGTGTTGCCTTGGCTGTTGAGCAGGTTGTCGATGCGGGATTGGGTGCAGTCGAGGGCTTCTCGACAAGCTGGATGATCGTCTTGAATCTGTTCACCTGCATGGCCTGCGAGCCAACTCGTCACTGTCGATGGTGCAATGAAATATCCATCGGCCAGGCCCTGCATTAAGGCACTTGCCCCCAATCGATTCGCACCGTGTTCGGAGTAGTTGGCTTCACCCAGCACAAACAACCCCGGAATCGAACTCATCAGTTGATAATCCACCCATAGGCCTCCCATCGTGTAGTGCGGAGCTGGGTAAATCCGCATCGGTGTCTGATACGGATCGTCGCCGCTGATGCGCTCATACATCGTCATTAAATTTCCGTATCGCGCGGCGATGGTGTCGCGTCCCTCATTCGCAATGGCGTCGTTGAGATCGAGGTACACCGACCGCCCTCCAGGGCCCACGCCGTGGCCTGCATTGCAGAGTTCCCGGGCCCGCCGGGATGCAACATCGCGCGGCGTCATGTTTCCGTAGGTGGGATACATCCGCTCGAGGAAATAATCCCTCTCTTCCTCAGGAATCTCATTGGCTGGACGCTGATCCCCAGCCCGTTTAGGCAACCAGATCCGCCCGTCATTGCGAAGACTTTCGCTCATGAGCGTCAGCTTGCTTTGGAAGGCATCACCGCTCGGAATGCACGTGGGATGGATCTGGGTGAAGCAGGGGTTGGCAAAGAGAGCGCCCTTTCGATGGGCACGCCAAATGGCGCTGGCGTTGGATTTCAACGCGTTCGTTGAGAGGAAGTACACGTTGCTGTAGCCACCACTGCAGAGCAGGACGGTCCGGGCGGTATGCACCTCCAGCTCGCCGGTTAAGAGGTGTCGGGCCACCACGCCGCGGGCGACGCCATCGATGGTGATCAGCTCCAGAACATCGCGTCGGGTGAGCAAGCGCACGCGTCCCAGTTCCACCTGGCGCATCAAGGCTTGATAAGCCCCATACAGCAACTGTTGCCCCGTCTGTCCGCGGGCATAAAAGGTGCGGCTCACCAATGCACCCCCAAAACTTCGGGTGGCCAAGCTTCCGCCGTATTCCCGAGCGAAGGGAACCCCTTGGGCGACGCACTGATCAATGATGCCGCTGCTGATTTCAGCCAGCCGCTGACAACCGGCTTCTCGGGCTCGGAAGTCACCCCCTTTCAGCGTGTCGCTGAAGAGTCGACTGATGCTGTCGCCATCAACCGCCACGGCACGGGCGGCATTAATACCCCCTTGTGCCGCCACCGAATGGGCGCGCCGTGGGCTGTCATGGAAACTCAGCACCGTGACGCGGTAACCCTGTTGGGCCAACGTTGCAGCGGTTGAGGCTCCCGCAAGACCAGTGCCAACGACAAGGATGTCGATTTGGCTTTTGCGCAGTGGACTGATCAGTGGACTCGTTTCGCGGGTGCGACGCCAGGCGTCGGCGAGGGGGCCTGAGGGCAAGCGTGGATCGGGTAAGCCGCTCATGCTCCGACATCCAGGGCGAGGCCAAGGCTGATCAGAAGAAAGCCTCCACTCACGAGCGCTGCAAGCATCCGTCCGCCGAACCGAATCGAGCTTTTGTTGGCTGGGTCCAGCCAACCCAAGCTGCGGTGAGCTGCCTCCGCTCCGTGAACGAGATGCAGTCCGATGGCTAAAGCACCAAGGCAGTACACCACAAGGCTGAAGGGCTGTTGCAGCACATGCACCAAGGCCTCTCGCTCATGGCCATCCACCGGGCGAGGAAAACGAAGCTGCTGCAAGTGGAGCCCGATAAAGCCCAGCGTGATCACTCCAGCGATGGTTTTGCTTCGACTCGCCCAGGCGGCAAGCGGTTCGCCGCGTCGACTGATGAGATCTGCCGTGTTGCCGGCCTGTCGATTGCGAAATGCCTTTTGAAGGCTCAGGCTGATGTGGAGAAGGCTAGTAAGCGCTAGCCCAAGTTCCAAGGGCTTCAACCAGGGAGTGTGGTGCAAGCCACTGGCATAGGCCTCAAAGCTGGCCGTCGCTCCGAGGGCAGATATCAAGCCTCCAAGATGAGCAACAAGAAACAACACGAGTAGGAGGCCGCTCAGGGCGTTGGCGTTTCGAATCGTGTTTGTAAGAGTCATCCGGGCGAAAAGCAGCAGACGGCGAGATCTGTCAATTGGGGCGTTCTATTAAGAGTCGCAAATGGAGCTCGGCTGGCAAAGCGTTGAATCAACACTCAATTCAACGCAACGTTGCTGGTGCCTAGGCAGAACGTCGATCGGTTTTTAGGGTGATGGTTGTGGCTCAGCTCAGGCCCTGATTTTCGTACGTCGTCGCCTTCGTTGGTTGGTTGTCCTTGTGGCGACGGCATGTGTTTGCACGTTGATTGTTGGTTTGTGGAAGCCGATGGCTCCACTCCCCCGCGATGTTGCCGTTGCCCAGCCCATCGATTGGGGACCATCTCAAGCCAAACCGGTCTCCCCCGAGCGTCCTGAACTCAATGTTGGGGTGTATGTCACCAACATCAACAACATCGATCTTCTCGATGATCAGTTCTCAATTGAGATGCTGCTTTGGACCGAATGGGCTGGCGATCCGGCCACCAATCCCAGCGATGACCTGATCGTTCTTAATGGAATTTATGACGGTGATATACAACGTTTTGAACGGGTGAGTCGTGAGAATCGTCTCGGTACAACTTGGAGTTTGTATCGCGTTCGTTCATCTGTCGTTAAACATTGGCGGCTTCAACGTTATCCTTTTGATACACAGATTCTCCATGTCAATATTGGGCTAGAGAATCCATTGCAACCCGTCAATCTTGGCCTAACCCAAGAGAGTGGTTTTTCAATTAATCCAGGTCTTTTGTTGTCGGGTTGGAGTTTGGACCAGCCCAGCTCCTATGTTTCCAGTATTAGTTTGATGAGTGATCTTGGCCATCCCCCGGAGGAAGGTGTTGTGATCCGCCGTCAATCAACAGTGTCATTTGATTTGCCCATTCAACGAAGGAGCCTGTTGTTTGTGGCTCCTGATTTCTTGGGTTATATGTTGGCTGTTGGATTGTGTTGTATGAGCTTATTAATTACCCATAGTCGAGATGATCTGATCCTTGCTGCGGTTGTGTCTGCCGGTGGAAACTATGTATTCATTGCTGGAAATCTGCCCGTCACGGCGATGACTGGATTTATTGGAAATTTGCAGCTCATTATTTTCTTGGGAATTTTATATGTGGTTGCTGCTGACGAAATGATCGATAATCAATTAACGCACTACAGCCAGCGAATTTCGCGAATTTTACGCGTTTTGCTGTTGCCCAGTTACGTCGGAATCACCATCCTTGGCATTGCCTTGATCATTCCCTAATAGAAATCCTATGGAACCACCGGCTGAGAATTTGTCAGTAGACCATCCCCATGGTTTATGGACCCTCGTGACAACGGCGATCTCTCTGGTCTTGCTGCTCGTTGGTGGTTTGTTAATCCAGCCACGTTTGGTCGAGCGTCGGACCAGGATTGATGACCAATTTATTCTCACACCGACGGAAGTAGCGGCCTTGCCGTCTGAAACTCTCGTAGTGGTTTTAGATCGCGAGGATGGTCAAGATCAAAATGATTTCAAATACAAGCTTCTACAACTGATACTTCAGCGCAGTGGGCAGTCCTATGCCATGGGCTTTAGCACCATGATTCAGTCGCAGGATGAAGCGGTCGAAGCTATTTCCCATGGGTTTGATTCTCAACGAAATCCGCTGGGGCTCACCGTGGGGGTGTATGGCGCTGGTGCTGCCCTCAATCAGCATTTGCACCCGATCGAAATCCCTGTGGCTGGAGGAGTTTTGGGTTTGCGGGCTGGCTGGACCTACCGAGAGGAATTGCCTGCACTCGCCACCATTCAAGAGATCAGCGATCTCCAAAACATTGTTCTTTTGCAAGGCTTGGGATGGAGTGATGTAGAAATATTTGATGCGGCAGGTTTGCGTACCTATACAGCTCGTCCGGAGGAGCTCTTTCGGTTGGTTGATAATCGTCGTGTGCAATTATTTCCGCGTGGGATTGCAGAACTAGAGGATGAGGAGCCCGTTGTTCGTGCTTCGACGAGCCGCACTGTGCTGGATCCATATCTTCTGATTGCCTACCCATTTGCAGGATTTTTCTATGTTGATCCTGACAACGAGCGCTTGGCTCAGGCTATTCGATCTGGCTTTGAACGTGCGATGCAGGATGGCTCCTATCAAGAGCTTATTGATCAAACTGTGTTCACTCCTTGGCTTAAAAAGCACCTTAATCTCGCCAATCGAAAAGTAATTGTCCTAAACAATCCCAATGCGGCTGAGGTTTTGTCCGCGGTTCAACCCGGTCACTGGATTGTGCCTTGGCATCAGCTTTTGCAGGGCACGATGAATCGTGGTGAAGAACTCTGCACTGTTCAGCAGCTAAAGGCATTGTGCGATTAAAAGATCTTGAACTGGTAGTTCAAGATCTTTGTAGTTTGTTCTGAGGACTATGCTTTGTTCGGTGCTGAGAGGGCGGTCACCATTTGCTTGAATTCATCGCTTTCCGTATCGTCCGCCATATCTCGAAGTAGTTCTTTACTGTCTTCGCCAAGGTTTTCAAGGGTTTTTGCGGTGTAATCAAAGTTGTCAAAAATTGTCTCGACAGACCACACGTAATTGTTCTCAATCGCGTAGCTGCAAATACTTTTCACAACTTCATCTTGGGTGGCTCGGATGCCTTTTTTCCAAAGGTCATCAATAATAAAGTCGACGGTGACAGATCCTTCAAGCATTGGATCGAGGTCGAACGCCAGGATGCAGCCGAGCTCATTAAACGTGTCGACCCATGACTTGTTGCCTTCGAGGCAGTCCTTGATAATGGAATGAGCTTCTTGCTTTGTGGTCACGAGATACGACGTGGCGTTCTTTGTTTTTAGAGCATCCTTGTGCTTCCTGCTGCGATATTTAGGAAGACTTCAACTCCTTCCATCTCGAGCCATTCAAAATATTATATATGCGATCTTGTTAGTGCTCTAAGTTAGCTCTTTAAACGGGTTTACGGTTTTTAAGAGAGACGCGGTGTTGATTGAACTACTCACTTTCTTTGGCGATAGTCTTTCTATTGCGAAGATTCCAAAATCTTTCATTTTGATGTGTATTTGGTTAGTCGCTTACAGCTGTTGTTCTAAATAACACCACTACTTTGTAATATTTGAGATCCTCATCTGCTGTCAGCTCACTTTTTGCGCGCACCCTGTTGCAGGGGTGGTGCAAGCCTTGGCATCTCCTCGCAGCTCTTCTTAATCGACTGCCTTTGAACCAGCTTCTCTCTCCCTTGATGCAAGTTTCGTTTCCGCTGACTGGATCACAGCAGCCCAGCCGCACTCTCGGAGGTGTTGACCACGACGTTGTAGTGCCGTCATCTCCTCTTGGGACACTGTTTTAAGCAGGGGCTAACAAGCCTTAGTCGCGACAGACGAAAGTTCACTTCAAAGCGCCAGAATGATGAAATTACAAACAGAGAAATGAGAGTAGTCATTGCCGTTCTGCTTTCCCTAGCTGCACTCTCTTTTGTTTTAGTGACTGGCACGAAGGACAATTACACAATTCACATCGGCGTAAGGACACCACCTGTAGAGGCTGGCTGTAGCCAAGTAGGTGAGGACAGAACCGATGAAGGGAAAGTACTTGGCATCTATTCCTGTCCTGCAAAGCCAACTCAGCCTCTGTTGGTTCTTCTGTAGTCCCAGGGGGCAATCGGCTTTCCGCCAGGCCAGATCCCCCCTTTCTGTGGTTTGGGGTGTTGCATACAACAACGAAGTCTGAGCATCTCACTCAAAATGCGTGAAAGGCGACTGCTCCATGGCATCTAAGTTCTTCCACGTGCATCATGAATTCCGCGCTGGCAAAGCGCAGCAGTGGTGGGAGACAGCCCAAACAGCTATGGCACCTGGTGGTGGCTGGGATGAGGCAGTCGCCAAAAACCAACAAGCGGGTTTCTACAACCACGCCTTTTGCCCTGTTGGGCCAGAAGGTCCTGCCTTTTGTATCTGGGAAGTCCGCGAGGGCATCACAGCAGAGGAATTTCAAGAGTTCATCGACGGTCCCAACGGCGTGAACTTCGGGCTGGGAGCCTGGATGAATATCTGCAAGGAGATCAACCTTGAATTGGCAGGGAATCCGCCGTACGCCAGAAAGTTCTGAAGCAACTCAAAAACTCGAAAGCCATCCCACAAACCTGTTTCGCTATCCCTCAGCATTATTTGCGCCTCAGGTTGGATGAGTGATCGCTTCAGTTTTTGAACGTCTCTATTTCAGCTTTTAGCTCTTTGAGATGTTGCTCCAGCTTTGAGTAGTTGTCAGGGTCTTCATCCCAAGTGTCGATCAGCTTTTGAGCGGTCTCGATCAAGCTCTTCAAGTCGTCAGAAGTCCGTAGGAGATCCATCGTCAGCTTTCCTTGTCGCCGAGCTTCAATAACTTTTCAAGCTTGAGCAGCTTCAAAAGTTTCACCCCCCACGCCGCAGCATCAGGTTTCACCAAGGTCTGCTCTACACGGAGCTGATCTTCTGGAGTAATTCCGGTTTTGGCCATAGGTACTGTTTAGCCACCAACTGGTGGCTGGAACAACGGTGCAAACGCCTATTGCTCTAAGTGCTAGCACCTCCTATTGCATGATGAATGAAAAACGTAAGTAAAAAAAATCTGTCTGGGTCGTTAATTAAACAAATCTTGCGATGCTCTATATCCAAGTGTCTGCCATGCCCGTGAATGCAATTACTGCTGTTGCGCCAATGCATAATCACTCACTTTGGTAATTCAGATCAATGATATATGTATAAAAGAAATATCTAAAAAACATTTTTTAAGCTATCAGATGCTTTCGCCTTTGGATAGCACTTTGGGATTAATGTCTTGCAATGGAGCCAACAATTCTTAATTTTGATCCTAAAAAATATAAATTTAGGGAGTGGGCTTGCAAATCTCTAGGTGTGACCTGTTTAGAGCATATACATAAAATTGAGAGAATTAAGACCCTTAATAGAAGTCCGACGACTAATCAGCTGTCTCAGTATTTTCCAGAGATAGAAGACTCTTACCGCTCTTTTGTTTTAGAGTTAATGGGAGATATGGTTTCCGGAATTTCTTCCTACCAAAGCCCACCTTCTTTTCGCTTTCATTACTGCGGTCGAAGCAGCAGCGTATTTCATCGAGACAGAGATTTCGGAGTCGAAGATGGGAGGATAAATGTCTGGGTCCCGCTAACAAGTGTTTGGGGAGAGAATAGTCTTTGGCTTGAAAGTGATATTGGCGCTAAGAATTATAAGCCTATAGTTTTAAAGTTAGGCCAGGCTTTGATCTTTGATGGAGTCAATCTTGGTCATGGATCAATGATTAACACGACGGATTCGACACGCGTGAGCTTTGACTTTAGATTTTTGCCTGGTTTAGGGCCAGCTATGGCAACTTCTTATTAGTGTGCAGTAAGTATGTATTTTGTTGATCTTGTAGCTAGGCAGGTCTTATGCCTTGATTGATGGCAAATGGTTCGGAGGCTATTTATTTAATAGCCTCCGAACCGCAAACAAGCTTCCAACGCCCCCAGGCCTATCAGGAAAGTGCTACCAAGCAAAGCCAACTCTTTACGCGTTTTAGCCATTGGAAGCAGGGCTGAGCCCACGAGTAACTCTCCAAAGAATCTAAAGGGAATCAGTAGCTCCAACGTTTCGCTGAATTACAATTGCTGGGAGATTACCCTGGTTGTTTACTTAGGTTCATGATATTCGCGTAATAAACGACTTGTTCGAGGTGTTACGCAATCAAAGTTGTCAATGAAGTCGATGATTTCCTGCTTTCGTGGCGATGTTGTCTGCGAAAGCGTCAAGGTGTTGCGCTTTGCTTAGAGCAGGCGCCCAGTAGCGCCTTGATCACCAGAAGAGCCTCTTCTTCGCATGAAGCTGAGTAACGCTGCTTGTTTCATTTTTTTAATGGACTTTTACTAGTCACAACAGTCCATTTTTCACATGTCAAATGTATCGTCGGAGACCAAATCTCTCCTCAAGGCTCAGCTGGAACAATTAGCCAAAGAAATCGAAGAAACCGCTAAAACTCGGCAAACTCGTCATCCCCAAAGATGGAGAGGCAGACCACTTAGTGAATGACAATGTCCCATGGGGACCATTCACTGACCCCACCAATCAGGTTCTAATACCCAGCCTTCCGTGGTCCAAACAACCAGTCAGACCAACTGATCATTGCTTTTAAATCAAGCCGACTCGGGCATCAATTGAGAGATGTTTGGCATCGGGTCCTGCTTCCTATCAGCAATGGCTTTCGCGCGGAGATAAAACCAGCTTTCGGTGTCTTCTCTCACTGCCATCTTGTCTGCGATGGTTTTCTAGTTGTTGATTTCGGTTTGATCCACGGACGGTAAGGACTCGATTGGGCCAATTTTGGAAATTA
>QCVC01000037.1:0-13634 GCA_003210515.1 Synechococcus sp. AG-683-B21
TGGCGAAGGATGTGGATGCCGTCGAGGGGTTGCTTGAGGAATTGCGAGTTGCCGCTTTTCCTGCTGCCGAACGAGAGCTCGACGATCTCAAGGCATTAGCGCAACGCCACGGTGCGGCCGAAGCAGAAGAACTTGCCCCTTGGGATCTCCCGTACTGGAGCGAAAAATTACGCCAAGAGCGTTTTGATTTGGATCAAGAGGCGCTTCGTCCCTGGTTCCCATTGCCGCAGGTTCTTGATGGCCTCTTTGGCCTCTGTAACCGCCTGTTTGATGTGGTGATCGAAGCCGCCGATGGGGAAGCTCCGATCTGGCATCAAGACGTTCGTTACTTCCGCGTTCAACGGCAAGACGGCACCCCACTCGCCTCATTTTATCTCGATCCTTACAGCCGACCAGCCAGCAAACGCGGTGGGGCCTGGATGGATGAATGCCTTGGACGGAGAACGAACCCCGACGGGAGCCGTGTGCTTCCAGTTGCCTACCTGATTTGCAATCAAACCCCTCCCGTTGGAGACACCCCAAGCTTGATGAGCTTCGAGGAAGTGGAAACGCTCTTCCATGAATTCGGCCATGGTTTGCAGCACATGCTCACCACGGTTGATGAACCTGAAGCAGCTGGCATCAGCAATGTGGAATGGGATGCCGTTGAGCTCCCTAGCCAGTTCATGGAGAATTGGTGCCTTGATCGCGCCACCTTGATGGGTATGGCACGCCATTGGCAAACCAACGAACCGTTACCTGAGGAAGAATTCCAAAAACTGCGCAGAAGTCGCACATTTAACGCTGGGCTGGCAACCCTTCGCCAAGTGCATTTCGCCCTGAGCGATCTTCGCCTTCACAGCCGCTGGACTCCTGAACTTGGCATCACTCCTGATGCGTTACGCAGGGACGTTGCAACCACCACCACGGTGATGGAACCCATCCCGGAAGATCAATTTCTCTGCGCCTTTAGCCACATTTTTGCCGGTGGATACTCGGCTGGGTATTACTCCTACAAATGGGCTGAGGTCTTAAGCGCCGATGCATTCGCGGCCTTTGAGGATGCTGGTCTCGACGATGAACAGAAGGTTCAGTCCACTGGGGCTCTCTTCCGAGACACTGTTCTTAGCCTTGGTGGAAGCCGCTCACCGTCCGAGGTGTTCGAAGCCTTCCGCGGGCGCCCTGCCAGCACCGATGCATTAATCCGACATTCCGGCCTGGTGAACGCCTAAAAGCAACCGTTCATCAGGGCTGTTTCAGCGCTTTGCCAATGATTCTCAAGGCATTCGGATGCGACATCAATTGATGGTGCGTCCACACAGGCATGTCTTGAATCGATCCTTCCGGAAGGACAGCCTTCCATCCGGGACACACCATCAAATCCCAACGGCAAAAAAACTGTGACACTCCACAGGCGACAACTGATTTGAACGGCGATGCAAATGGTGCAGGAGTTGACTCCCAATTTTCATATCAGCGGCGCCTGCTAATAGCAGTCGCGGAATGGCTTGGGCGGTAATCGTGCCTTGATGAGGACTTCCCACACTGAAAAATCGGCGGGTTCGAGCCGCTCCTCCAAAGTCCTGTAGCCAGATCCGGCCGATGATTCCGCCCATCGAAAAACCCAAGAGATCCACGTTGGTGTCGGTACCATATCGATGGCGGATCTGCTCGTCCAAACGCTGCGCCAACTCACGTAGGGGCACATCACCAAGACCGTGGGGCAGATGCGGCGCCAGCAAGTCTCGTTGCGGTTGATCCAGGGCCTGAATCAATCGATGAAACACCCTCGGCCGGTCCCAAAGACCATGCACCAAAACGAGGGGAATCATGGCGTTGGTGGTGTGCCACCACCACGGGAGCGTTCAACGGCTACGAGGCCATCAAATCCAGGCACTGGCGCCGAACACTTTGTGAGGCGCAACCCAATCGGGACGGGGCCATAGAGCTCCTGCAACCGATCGAGCACCTGTTCACTGAAATGCTCAATCGTGAGACAGCAAATCTCCCGCGCCAGCCTTTGCAAGGCCTGAATTGCCAGGCTGTAGTCCAGGCTTGTACTCAAGTCATCTGCCACAGCCGCTGCGCTGAGATCCAGTTGAAATTGGATATCCAAGCGAAACCACTGGCCATCTCGACGTTCCTGCTCAAGCACACCCACATGCGCCCACAGCTCTAAATCACGGATCTGGATGGCATCCATCAAAGCGGCAGATCCTGATGGGTAAACGACCGACGTCCAGCCGCATAATCCGCCGCAATGTGACCATTCCCTCGGAGTCGATAGCGGTAGGTCACCAAACCCTCGAGCCCCACAGGCCCTCGCGGCGGCAAGGTTTGCGTGCTGATGCCAACTTCAGCTCCAAACCCGTAGCGAAAGCCATCGGCAAACCGGCTTGAACAGTTGTGATACACCCCAGCACTATCGACAGCAGCCAAGAATCGGTCAGCCGTGGCCAGGTCCTCAGTGAGGATCACTTCGGTATGGCGAGAGCCGTACCGGCGAATATGTTCAGTGGCACAGGCCAGGTCGTCGACCACCCGCACCGACAGGGTGAGGTCGAGATACTCCGTTGACCAGTCCTCCTCCTGTGCTGACTCATTCACCCCCAAGGATTGGCTCACCGCATCTCCCCGTAGCGTGACCCCTGCCGCCTGAAATGCGGGGACAGCTGCGGCCAGGAAAGCAGGGGCGATGCTGCGATGCACCAACAGTGTTTCGATGGCATTGCATGCCGCTGGATATTGGGTTTTGCTGTCCACCGCCACGCGGGTGGCCTTTGTCACATCAGCAGCAGCATCGACATACAAATGACAAACCCCATCGGCATGACCCAGCACGGGAATGCGGGTGTTGTCTTGAATGAAGCGCACCAGCTCATTGCTTCCCCGAGGAATAATTAGGTCCACAAGCCCATCGAGACGCAACAGTCCCAAACTTTCCTCTCGAGTCGTGAGCAGAGCGAGAGCATCCGACGAAACATCGCTCTCTTCTTGCGCCAAGCCTGCTCGAAGCGCATCCATCACCGCCTCGTTCGTGCAACGGGCCTCACTCCCCCCTTTCAGCAGAGCACCGTTACCAGAGCGGATGGCCAAAGACGCAATCTGAACCACCGCATCGGGCCGTGCTTCAAAGATCACGCCCACAACGCCAAGGGGCACCGTGATGCGCTCTAACACCAAATCAGTATCGAGCTCCCGGTGGAGTTGGCGAAGGCCAAGGGGATCCGGCAGCGATGCGACTTTGCGGACACCATCAATTGCTGCCTGAAGTTTGGTGGCGTCAAGCTTCAAACGAGCCATCAGAGCTGAAGCGAGCCCTTCGGCCTCAGAGCGCTCCAAATCCTGAACATTGGCGGCCACGATCAATGACGATCGCTCCTGCAAAGCATCCGCCATCGCATGAAGGGCGCGAGATCTCTGCCCGTTGTTGGTTTGCCCAAGCTCTACAGCGGCTAACCGCACGGCTCCCGCCCGAGCAAGCAATTCAGCTGAAGGCTCTGGAACGGTATTCATCGCCGCGTTCATGCGTCACGTTCCCCATCATCGTCTGCGGAGATTGAGCGCGATTGAGTCATCTCACATCCTGGGTTCAGCCACCAAGACGCTGTAACGCCAAACGAGCAGCGCCCAGACGCCCAGCACCATTGCCAAGAGCACAGGGCTCAATCGATAGCCCTTCCCGTGAAACGGCCTGAACACGGGCCTCCACCTCATGCCGAACGGCAGGAAGAAAGTGAGTTGCCGCAGCTGCCAAACCACCGCCGAGAAGCACGCGCTGAGGAGTGAACACATAAACCAACGACGCGATCCCAACGCCAAGGGTTGTTCCGTACTGCTGCCAGATGGCCTTTGCCTCAAGATCACCCGCGTCAGCTCGCGTGCTCAACTCCTTGGGATCGACATCACAAAGACGTCGCAACGCGGCAATGCTGGCGAACTGCTCCAAGGATCCCCGATTGCCACTGTTGCAAGGCGGGCCATCCGGCTGAAGACCAATCAAACCGGGCTCAGCCGCAGCACCGTTATGGCCCGTGAATAACGCACCACCCAAAAGCACGCCTCCCCCAACGCCCGTACCAAGGGTGAGCAACACCACATCCTCGAACCCTTTAGCGGCCCCCAGCCAGGCTTCTCCAACCACGGCACAGTTTCCGTCATTCGCGAGGGTGACTTGACGTTGCAAGCGAGGTTCCAACCAATCCGCTAAGGGGACGTCGTCCCAGCCAGAAAGGTTGATGCAAACGCGTGCAACCCGTGCCTTCGCGTCCATCGGACCCGGCAAACCAACACCGACAAGAGCGGCAAGATGATCTGGATCCAGCTGTTCGATCGCTTCGCACAAGGCCATCGTTACCGCCCCAGGAACTGGGGGTTGAGGCGTCGGAATCTGCAGTTCTGCCAGCACGTCTCCAGCACGATTGAAACGCGCCAACTTGATCGCCGTACCACCCAGATCGATACCGATCACCTGATCAGAGGACATCGTTAGAACCGGAAGAACACCTGAAATTGGCTTTGCCAGGTTCCATTGGTATCGATCGAACCCGTCACATTCGTATTGGGGGTGAGTTGATAGCTCACTGTTGCTTGTCGAGGAAGATCGGAATTATTTGCTGCAGTGATCACAGAAAGATCAAAACGGTCACTGACATCCAAACCAATTTCAGTCACCAGGGTGAAGGTTGGTGGGACTCGGCCTGAAGTGCGCTCCTGATCTGATTTCACTTCAGGATTCACATACGTGGGAAATAGAGCAATCTGAATCCTTTGTAAAAAAGGATCCGTGAGTGTTCCAATCCAAGGAGAAAGCAAGGACTGACCAACGACCGTTGCTAAGGCCGCGCCCCCGCCTCCAGCCAAACCGGCCAGGGAGTTGCCACCAATTAAACCCAAAAGCTCAGCTTCACCCATGGGAGGAGAACTGCGCAGCTTGAGATCCTCCATCAAGCGATCAGCCCGCCCTGTTGCCTCCAGGTTGATGCGAACCAGATTCAATTGCCCACCACCGATAGCCGAAACTCCTAGTCCATTGGTCGAAAACACATTGGAGGTAGTTGCACGATTGGACTCGCCAATGCTGACGCCATCCGACACACGCGCTTTCATCGCAACATCGACGTAAGGAACAAGACCCAAAGCCGGCGTAAACACCGCCACATTCGAATCTTTTGGGTCCAGGAGAAATGTTGTGGTGAAGAGGCTTACTCGTCCTTTTTCCAGTCGAATCACACCGCGAGCTTGCAGCGATGGATCCAACGGCCCATTGAGTAATAGCTGACCAGCACCACTGAAGTTGAGGAAAGGAGGGATTCTCAACTCCAAGTCCGGCCCAAGAGCCAGCCTGAGATTGTCAAAGCGCAAGGAGGGCAGGCTTGGAATAATTTGCTTCAGCCTTTCCTGCGAGGCTGGCAAAGGACTTCCAGGTCCCATTAATACGAGGGACTCCTTGAAATCCCACTCCTCCTCAAAAAATTTGCTCCTGGATTCAGGGAATCCATCGTCAGCCGCACCAACCTGATCAGAGGGCATAACACCTTCGTTAGCAACGTTTCGACCAGGTCGTCCCAAGGCACCTGATCGAGGGGTAATGACTCCGCGGGACAGGGTGAGTTCGCCGCCAATCGACGGCCGTGCCAAGGCCCCTGTGACGATCACGGTTCCATCGACCTGATAGCGGGCAATCTCCTGACGGATCTTGGCCGTCGTAAGCGCAAAGGTGAGTGGACTCTCCACCTCTTTCTCTTGCAATAAACCAATGGATCCAGCTCCGCTCAGGGTGCCGTCGGGCCCCACACGAGCCTCGAATCGCTGCAGTTCAACACGATCAAAATCAAAGAGCATCGAGGCATTAATTCGGCTCACGCTCTGCTGTCCCAGCGTGATGTTGCCGTCCGACACCACCACGAAGCCATTGGCCACAGGCTGGGTCAGCGAACCCCGCAAAATCAGACGTAGATCTGTACTGCCTGCCTGAATTTTGACGCTGCCTCCCGATAAAGCCGCCAGGTGGTTCAAGGCATCTCCGTGACTTTCCATCTGAAGATTGAGCTCAGACGACGGATCAAACGGGACAGCGCCATAGATCGCCACCAATTCATCGCTCTCACCACACTTCAGGGCCAAATCCAACCGAAGGGCTTGGTCTTTGACGACCAGAGAATCACGCTCAAAACGAAGCGGCTGATCGCCAAGGGTCGCCGACTCCAAAATGAGGGAAGAACGAATCAGCGGCGATTCACCCCTGAGGTCATAACTCCCCTTGGCCCCTAAAGCCCCCTTCATCATTGGTGGGACAGGGGCAATCAGCGCCAGCAAGGAAAAGGGCAGATGCAAGAAGCTGAAGTTCCCCATCCCCCTAAAGAGAGGACCCTTGACGGTTGCTACAACCGGTTCCAGCTGCAGAGCTTGAGCTTGATCGTCACCATCAGTCCAGAGATGCGCTTTGGCTTGAACATCAGCCACAAGCTCCTTCAAGCGCGGACCTTTCAAGCTGGCAACTGCATCGAGCCGTCCTTCAAGACGTTCCAACTGCGGCCCTTGATCCGGATGAGCTAAGGCGTAAACCCTCAACGCCTGACGCGCCTTAATGAGGGCCTTCAATTGGCCGTCTAACGACCCACCGAAGGTATTAATCACCAAAGTTCCTAGATCATCAGCACGACCCAAAGGCACTCCATCAAGACGGTCTGGACCGCGCAGTTGACGGGATAAACCCAGAAGCCAATTCACGTCGAGTCCATTGGCCTCCACCCGACTGTTCAACGACCCATTCACCACCCCCTTGGCATTGATCGTGAGCGATCCAAGAAGAGGTGAAAGGACGGCATCTGCTTCAAACCGGCTGTTCTGAAGCGCCCCCTCCAATACGGCTTTTTGCATCGCAAGAGCCCCGATGCGTGGCGCCTCGACCGTGAGCCTGCCGTTCAGGCTCAACGGCGCGAAAGCCAGTTGACCGGAACCGTTGAGCTCGCCCCCAACGGACTCAAAGCGTTGTTGAGTTGGGATCGCAACCTGGATTCCATCGAGCGTTAATCCGACAGCGTCCCAGCGGTATCCCCGCTGATCACCCTTCAGGCGGAGAAAGCCCACACCGCGCTTGAGCCGGAGGTAGGAGGGCCAGCCATTGGCAGCAAAATCGGCAGTGAGTACTCCATCAGCAAAGGAACTCGCCGAGGCCATCTCCAACTGGGCCCCATCACCAACACCCCCCTCAAGACGTCCACTCCAAAGTTCCGAAAAAGCAATCGAACTCATCCGCGGTTGATCGAGGCTGATGGCGAAATTCGGCTGCAAAGCCTCCAGCGGTCCGTCCAAACGACCGCGCACGGACAACGTGCCCCCCAGCGGCGTCCCAACCAAAGCGGAGAGACGTTGAAGATCGAAGGATTGGAGCTCAATCCCGGCCTGCAAATCACCGGTCTGCAGCGTTCCGTCAGACCAAGCAAGAGGCAGGGCCGCGGAGGCACGCATCAACGGACTGCTGAACTGATCAAGGTCCAGCACCGAACGCGCCCTAGACCATTGAGCTTTCAACGACCAACGATCCAGTAACGGATTCTTGGCTTGAGCAAGGTTGAGTTTCAGCGCAGGGGAACTGACCGCCCCGTTGATCGCAAGCTCTCCTTCAACCGGAGCCGCCGACCCCAATGCGGCCTGGAGGGATGGAACCTGTTTCCAAAACGCAGGGAGCATCAAAAACTCAGTGCTTCGAAGCTCCGTGCGAGGCCCCAACTCGCCAGCGACAGCCAAACGCAACCCAGGTGCCTGCAACCCCAGATTTCGAATCACCAAACGACGCTGATCGGATGGATCAAGAACGGCCCTGCCATCCCCTTGAAGAGAAACCGGGCCCTGCATCATTGATGTGGCGTTGGGACTGAATCGCCCCCCCACACGCCAAGTGGGAGCCGCCCATGGCCCCGCGATCTGAACATCTAGCGCATCATCATTGGATTGGCGACGCACAGCCAACTTGAACTGCAGCCGCCTTTGGAATTCAATAAACCCTGATGCCGTGGCTGTTAAGTCGCCACTCCGCAACTTCACAGGTGCGAGTTGAACGCGATTCTTTTGACAGTCCAGACGGATCCGACCCGAGCGAAGCTCGGTGGGGAGGACCGCCGTCTGAACCCGAAAAGCATTGAGATGCATCTCCCCTTGGCATCCCAGCTTCTTCCCAGACCAACGCAATCGCAGATCTCCATCCAGCTGCCCACCAACACCAGCATCTGCCGCCAAAGGCAGGACGGCCGCAAGCCTGTTGAGTTGGATTGACTTGGCACGACTGCGAAGGTTGAACTGGGGCCGATCCCAACGACCGTTTCCGTCCAAACGCAACGTCCCCGCCTGTCCAAGCCAACTCAAACTGGATGACGTCTGAAAACTGGAGTCATCGAGTCGAATCGCTCCGCGACTTTGAAGCGCTAGTTGTTCACCACCGGACTGGAGGGTGAAGCGCGCCGGCTCATCAAAGGAATAACGAAGCTCAATATTGGGGGGTGGATCGTTGCTTTTGGAGCCGCCAAAGGTCCAGTAGCGCCCAGCGTCGTTGCGTTGAAGCTGTGCCTCTAATCCACGAAATCGCAAAGCAACAACGGGTTTCCAGCGTCGCAAGCTGGCCAGAGGATCCAACGTCACCGTGAAGCCAGCCAAGCGAATCTGCGAGCGATCAAGCTTGGAGGCGGAGATACGGCTTGAACCGAAAGCCAGTCCCCATGGACGAAGACCTTGGTACTCACCAATGCGGATCGGATGGCCGATGGGGCCAGCGAGGGAGCGCTCCAGGGTTGGCCGCCATCGATCAACTTCTTCTGCAGCCCATCGATCCATGGCATGCAGCGCCGCGA
Source organism: Synechococcus sp. AG-683-B21 (assembly GCA_003210515.1). GTDB lineage: Bacteria > Cyanobacteriota > Cyanobacteriia > PCC-6307 > Cyanobiaceae > Parasynechococcus. The sequence continues at coordinate 8,829 of QCVC01000037.1, forward strand.
CCCCTGAACCGATCAGGAGGACTCCACCAGCAATCGGTAAGACGTTTCGCCGCGTTATCCGCATCAAACGCGACGAGTGGCACCAAAGCAGGCGCAATATAAGGAGACTGTCGAAAAGACACCAGATTTGATGGCCCTTGATCAGCTGCTCCTCACCGCAGCGCCATGGCTGGCCTGGACAGGCCTCGGGCTCGCTGGTCTCACCGTGGTGGGATTTCTCGCTGGCTGGGGCATTCGTTTCCGACTTGTGGGGGTAAGCAGCTTTACTTTTTTGTTGGCCATCAGCAGCTGGGCCTTCGGTGTGAGTTACACCCCGCCGGTTGTGATTGAGGGAGCTGTTCGGGCTCCGATTGTTTTTGACAACGGCAGCGACCTTGTCGTCGCGCAAATCCCAATCGACATCGATCCTTCGACGATCACCCCAACGCTTGAACAAATCGCAGGCAATTTGCGTGGATCTGGGCGAGGTAGCCGCACCGTTGTTGTGCGATTAAGGGGGATCGAATCTGTGGAAGAAGGCTTGGGCAGCCCTGTGATTCTTGGTGAAACCATTCGTGATTTCCAAACCGCTTCAGCGGAATGACATCGCCCCGAGCGCAGCCCTTCAACGATCTGCCCCAGTCCTTCCGACGGGAACAGCAAGAACTCGTGCGAGCAGGGATCACAACATGGCCTGAGGTTCAAGCCATTGATGAGCTGCAACTCAGTCGTCTTGCCCGGAACGGGTTGGCATCGGCGCGAAACCTCAAGCGATTGCGAGGTATCGCCACGTTGGTTTGTGCGCTCGACCTTCCCCCCCAGGATGCAGCCCTTCTGATGCACGCTGGGATCGCTTCGATTTCTGCCTTGGCCAGCTGCACTCCGGAACGTTTGATGCGACAAACAGGACGGCTTGAGCGAAGTCTGGGAACCCGTCGCCAAGCCGTTGTCGATTTGAACGTCGCTCGAGACTGGATTAAACGAGCTAAACAACTTATGAACTGACCCCAGGCCATCCCCACCTATAGAAAGACCTGTTTATTGAATGAGAGCGTTTAGGGGTCTGATGCGAAACGTTTTAATCGGATTGGCCCTTATCGGCCTGCAAACCACCGCTGTTTTCGCCGGCTCTGATCTGCTGAAAGACGTCAAAAGAAACCCGCAGCAAGCCAAAGCAATGTGCAGGGATTTCAAAACGCTCAATGAGAACGGCCAATCGGCTTATTCAAAAAAATCGATTCGCTCGATTGCTAAGAGTCGCAATTTGAGTGACGACGATGCTGAGGTCTTAGTGACTTACGTCGTGGGCATGCATTGTCCGAATGTTCGCTGATTCTTCAACCGTTCGATCGAGGGATGGTGCGCTGATCCTTGCCGATGGCGTTCGACTGATCTCCAAGCTTTGGTTTCCCGAAACTGGAGGCCCTTGGCCTGCGTTGTTGATGCGACAGCCCTACGGGAGAGACATCGCGTCAACCGTGACCTATGCCCATCCCGCCTGGTGGGCCCAGCAGGGATTTCTTGTTGTCGTTCAGGACGTGCGCGGTCAGGGCGATTCCACTGGCGTCTTTCGTGGCTTCTCCCAAGAAGCAAACGACACTGCAGCAACCCATGCGTGGGTGCGTGCCCTCCCTGAATGCAATGGAAAGCTGGGTTGCTACGGCTTCTCCTATCAAGGCCTTACACAGCTTCTCGCTCCAGCCAATTCCCAGCCACCGGAGTGCTTCGCACCAGCGATGGCAGGACTCGATGAACGTGACGACTGGAGCTGTACAGGAGGTGCCCATTGGTGGCATCTCGGGCTGGGCTGGGGCCTACAGCTAGCCGCCCTTCAGGCCAAACGACGCGGTGATGATCAAGCCTGGTACAACATTCGTCGCAGTCTTGAAGATGGGACTTATCTCAGGGACGGCCCGGAACTGCTGAAGGACCATGATCCGGAAGGTATGGCGTGCACATGGCTCCAACGCGACCCCAGGGATCGTGACCAATGGCCAATCCATCCTGTCCAAACCAGCTGGTTAAAGCAACCCATGTTGTTGCTGGGTGGATGGTGGGATCCCCATCTTTCAGGGGTCCTGAAGCTTTGGGAACACAGCAACGCTGCTGGTGGTTCTCCAGAACTCATGGTGGGGCCAGCGACACACTTGGAATGGTGGCCAGGGGTTCAGACCCAACTCCTGCGCTTCTTCAACCAACACCTAAAGGCAGCGGACACCTCGGGCTCCACTCGAGGGTCGAAATTTTGGAACATCACACAATCACGCTGGCAAGAGGCATGCACCTCTTCGACCAAAACGTGGTCACTGCAAAGTTCGGGGCTCGCCTGCACCGATCCCACCCACGGATTACTTCAATCAGATGGTCCTGGGATGGGAATGGAGTTGATCGTGCACGATCCCTGGCGCCCCATGCCCGCCATCGGCGGACATCTCAGCCCGAGCCCTGGCCCTGCAAATAGGGCCACACTCGACCGTCGTACCGACGTGGCTACGTTCAACACCCTGCCGTTCACAAGAGAACACGAGCTTTTCGGCCACCCTCAACTCAGGCTCAGGGCTCAAGCCGATCATCCCGGCTTTGATCTTTGCGTCAGTCTTTCCCGCTGCGCGAAAGGGGACAGTGCGGTCGAGCAACTCAGCACCGGCGTTCTGAGGGTTCTGGGGGACAGAGCACAGACGGTTTTGGAGCATGTCGTTCAACTACAGCCCCTATTGGCCACCCTGGAAGAAGGTGATCAACTGCGGCTCTCAATCGCTGCAGCTGCATGGCCTGCCATTGGCGTCAATCCTGGAGACAACACCACGCCATCGGGCTCACCCTCCCCTCAACACCGTGTTGTGACACTGACATTGCATCTCACTGACTCCAAGCTGCAGCTCATCCCGATGAACTCCGGCAAACTAGAAAACGCGTAATCCGTCCTTCCGTGAAGCTGTCCGCCGCCCTGCTGGCTCTCGTTCTTTCAGCCCCAATGGGTATGGCCGCTCCACAGGATGGAGAGCAGCTCACAAAAACTGAACTATCTGCAGCCCAGGCCACCGCCGCCGCCGAGCTGGCGTTAGGAGCCTTAAAAGATCGCGACGGTGACGAACTGCATGGGGCCTTAGCCGAAGCGGTTCGCACAAGCGTGAGCAAAGACAAGGTTCAAGAGCGTCTCAACAAGCTCACCAGCATTCGCCGCACCCGCGTCGTTGGGGTTGCTCCTGGGTACAACACCACAACGGTTGACGCCGTTGTGGTCACGGCCGAAGGCGATCAACCACTGTTAATGGTGCTTGATGAAGACGGGAAATTATTGGCCTGGAAATGGAGCCAACAGGTCCAACCGATTGAATCCACAGCCCTTGAATTCGTCCGACACCTTGCAGCGGAACGTTGGGTCTTGGCCAGAACCAAACTCTCACTCCAATTGCAAGAAGAGCTCTCTCCAGCAGATCTGGAACGCAAATGGTCCAAGCTCAATCGCGTCTCCGGGGGCTTCCGCAGCGTGAAGGATGCCGTAATCGCTAGCCAAGGCGGAGACCAGCAGTTAGTGCTGGTGGCTGTGGCTTTCGGGAAGGCGACGTCCAACCTTTTTGTGATCTTCGATGATCAGGGTCGAATCATCAACGTCGACATCTCGAGAGATTTCGTCTGAGTCCCAACGAACCGATCACGAAAAGCGGCTTAACATCGCGCCACTTCATATCTCACACATGGGTGGCGCTGCGGTCCTCGACTGGATGGTTCAGGACGGCGTACGGCTAGAAAATTGCCGTCACGACCACCCCCTTGCGGTGCTGGGACCTCAGCCCGGAGACCAAGGATGGACCGTGCGGGTTTGGATGCCCGAGGCTCAAAAGGTAACCCTCCTGCTGGGTAGTCAGGAGATCGTTACATCCACACCAAACCATCCATGGATTTTTGAGGCTTCGACACCCTCAGACCCTGGCACCAACTACAAGCTAAGGGTTGAACGTGGAGGGATCACCACCGAACAACATGATCCTTGGGCCTTCCGCCACGAGTGGATGGGAGAGATGGATCGCCATCTTTTTGCGGAAGGGAATCATCACCACATCTGGCAGCGGATGGGTGCACATCTCACCCAGATCGATGGCATTAGTGGGGTGATGTTCTGCCTTTGGGCTCCGAATGCTCTAACTGCTTCCGTCCTTGGCGATCTCAACTCTTGGGATGGTCGCCATCATCCGATGCAAAAACGGCTCGGAGGAATCTGGGAATTATTCATCCCCGGTCTAGACGCAGGAACTCTCTACAAATACGAAATTCGCTCCCAAGAAGGGCACTGCTACCAAAAAGCTGATCCCTACGGTTTTCAACACGAGGTTCGGCCCGACAACAGTTCCGTTGTGGCACGGCTTGAGGGATACAGCTGGTCCGACTCCAGCTGGATGCAGGATCGAGACAGTCGGAATGCTCTCGACCAACCGATCTCTGTGTATGAGATGCATATCGGAAGCTGGATTCATGCTTCTGCTGACGAGCCTTGGATCCAACCGGATGGCCAACCGCGGGCACCCGTTCCCGCGGCGGACATGAAGCCAGGCGCTCGACTCCTGACCTACGCCGAGTTATCCGATCGCCTCATCCCTTATGTGAAAGAACGAGGCTTCACCCACATCGAATTGATGCCGATCACCGAGCATCCCTTTGATGGATCTTGGGGCTACCAAGTCACCGGTTGGTATGCCCCCACCAGCCGTTACGGCACCCCTGACGAATTTCGTGCCTTTGTCGATCGCTGTCACGCTGAAGGAAGCGGCGTGATCATCGATTGGGTCCCTGGACACTTCCCCAAAGATGCCCATGGATTGGCCTTCT
>QCVC01000038.1:0-13035 GCA_003210515.1 Synechococcus sp. AG-683-B21
CGCTGGAAGCAGGCATACGACGACGGAGTGGCACCTCTGGTTCGTCTGGAGGCCACGGAAGACACCGCGTTGTCTGTGGTGAGCCTGGAGCAGCTCAAGCAGCATGCTCACCAGTCGATCGACTGACCATCCCAAGCTAGAAATGCCCCGCTTTGCTCCGGGGTCTGCTGGAGCAGCAGCGCTACGAGTTGTTCCGCAGCCCTCTGTGGACTGAATAGTTGTTCTGTTGGTACGAAGGATTGAAATGGTTTGGAGAGATCGGTGTCCGTCGTCCCAGGGTGAAGAAGCGTCACCGTGGCCATTGGCCATCGCCTTGCCCATTCAATGCTTAAACAGCGCAGCAATTGATTCTGAGCCGCCTTTGCGGCTCGATACGCGTACCAACCGCCGCTCCGGTTATCTCCAATACTTCCCACCCGTGCACTCAGGCTCGCGAAATGAAACGGTTGGTCACGGCGTAACAGTGGCTCTATCGCTTTAGCCAAAAGCACAGGGGCAATTGAATTGATCGAGAACTGTTCCGTGAGCTGACGACGTTCCACTTGTTTCAGACGTTTCTCTGGTTGCAGGTGCGGACCATGCAAACGTCCACTGCAGTTGATCACCAATCGAAGCGGTTTGTTCCTTGTCGAGAGTTCCTCACTGAGATGATCCAGGTCGTGGTCTGACTCCAAATCCAATCGCAAGTCATAGCCGTGTTGCTCCCCACGGCCCGCCGTCAAAACAGAGAGCTCGGGGCATTGCTTCTTCAGCTCAGAGGCCATGGCGCTGCCGATGCCCCCTGCCCCACAAACAAGAGCAAGTCCACTCCATGCTTCCGGATTCTGTGGATGCATGTCCGCCGTATGTGCTTCTTGTCGTCTAAAGGATTTCGGGGATGATTGACGGGCGTTAAAGCTGGTTCATGGTGGGTGCAGTGGGGATCCTGCGATGGAGCGCCATGGGCTTGCTGGGTTCTGGAGTGGTCTGTGGATCCTTGTTGGCTCTGGATCGCTTCGACGCGGATGCAAGATCCCGCGACACCGTGCAGCTCCTCGATTTACTTGATGCCGCTGCAGTGCCTGGAGGGACACATGAGATCAATGTTCGCTCCTCAGAGCCCATTAGGCCTCCCTCGAAGCTCGTTCTAAGCATCAGAGTTGGTTTGCTTAATCGCAACCCAATTCAATCCGTTCGAGCCTCTCCAACAACGACGTGTCGCCGGCCAGATGGTTCTTTCATTGCGGTGAATCAACTCCTCGAAGACTCCACTGAATCCTAAGACTCTTCTCGAATTTGCAAGGGGGGAGTATTGGACATCAATGGTTATTCGTATGAGGGGTCGATTGAGTTGCTGCGAAGCAATAACGCTTGGTTGGCCGTCAACGAATTGAGTCTGGAAAACTATGTGGCCTCGGTGGTGGGCGCTGAAATGCCGAGTCGTTGGCATGGTGAAGCGCTTAAGGCACAAGCGGTGGCGGCTCGCTCCTATGCCGTTACGCATCTGATTCGTCCTGCCTCACAGACCTATCACCTTGGAGACACCACGCGATGGCAGGTGTTTTCGGGGACATCGAGCCTGAGTGAGCAATCCAGTCGTGCAACCGATGAAACCCGGGGAATGGTGTTGAGCTATCGAGGGGGGCTTGTTGAAAGTTTGTATGCCTCAACCCAAGCGATCAGCGAGGAGGCCCATCGCCATCTCGGCGCGAGCATGAGCCAACACGGAGCGCAGCGCCTAGCGACGCAAGGCCTTCGTTTTGATGAGATTCTTGGGAGGTACTACCAAGGAGCGTCTCTCGCTCAACTTCGGCGTGATGGGTCGTGATCAGTTGTGGGAACGAGCTTTGCTGTGTACGGAACGCGCCTTGCAGTCTGGAGCCCTCGTTCCACTGGCTACAACGCTTGAGGACCTTCCTGGCGAAGACGCAACGACCTTTGAGCTTCGACACCTCGCCGGAGCCACGCCAAAACACCTTCGAGAGGCAGGGCCCAAGCCGAATCCTTTTCGACCATGGGATCAACGCCTGGAGGTCGATCAGATTGGAGATGATCACGTGGTGATTCTGAACAAGTTTCCTGTTCAGATCGGTCATATGTTGTTAATTACCTGTGATTGGGCACCTCAGAATGGATGGCTTAATGCATCAGATTGGTCTGCACTCATCTCGGTTGATCAGAACACAACAGGGCTTTGGTTCTTTAATAGCAACCCCAAGGCTGGTGCCAGTCAGCCCCATCGACATCTGCAATTGTTGCCAAGACGTGAGGGGGAACGAGTCTGCCCAAGAGATGATTGGTTTTCTCAGTTTTGTTCCAACAATGACGATCAGAATCCTCTCCGAACATTCATCCGTGTTGAACGTATAATTGAATTCAATCCATCAGTCTTACAGGCAACATACCAACGACTTTGTGAAAGTCTGAGTCTTGGCACTCCAACTAATGATCCATTGCCCATCTTCGCTTACAACCTTTTATTGACTCGTTCTTGGATGGCTGTAATTCGTCGAAGTCGTGAAGGGGTTCATGGATTTAGTGTGAATGCCTTGGGTTTCGCAGGATGCTTGTTAAGTACAGATGGTTCAAACTTGTCTTGGTTGAAGAAAGCAGGACCTGATGAACTTCTCCGCGCTGTCATTGGTTTAGAGGATTAAAACTCAAAATCGGTGGAACCACGGATGCGATAAGACCTGATTGGTGCATTGCTGGTAAGAGAGGTCAGTGTTTACCCTCTCGATTGATGCATGCCTAAAGTTCAGCAACAACAACGAAATCATCGGATTCAAAAGTATCTATCACTTGTCCAGCCAATCGCTAGGAGATACTCCTACCAAAGCGGTTGCGATTGCGATGATTTGACGCAAGTTGGATGCTTAGGATTAATTCAAGCGTCGCAACGTTTTAAACCAAAACATGGAGACTCATTTCCTGCATTTGCTAAGCCACATATTCGTGGAACTATTCTTCATTATCTCAGAGACCATATGAGTTTAGTTCGTCTGCCACGTGGTGTAGAAGAACGGGCTATAAAAATTAGGGGCAAAGATGAACGAACACTCAACAATACTGATCGATTAATTCTGCACAACTATAAATTTAAATCCAATTGGATTGAGCTCGACGATGAGTGTGTAAGCGGGACATGCAATGGATCGGAGGATATGGAGTTAAATGAACAAAACAATAAGCTAAGATCGGCAACACGAAAACATGCCAAGAATGAACAAATCATCATTCAATTGGTCATCGTTGAGGGCAACAGTTTGAGGAAGACTGGGAAAATCATCGGTGTTTCCGAGATGACCATACAACGTCGTCTCAAGCGAGCACTAGCTCAACTGCGAGACCTCTTAACCGTGGATCAGTCAGGTTGATTTGAGGTTCTATTCATCTGCTGTTCCAACGTGTCAATCGCCGCATTCAAGGCGGAAAGTTGACGCTCAACCCCATCGCGCCACATCGAAAGCATGGCGTGCTTGCGTTGTTGATGCTGACGCTTCATCCCAGCCATGTCTGTGGAAGGGGTGCAGCAAAATGGAGGAAGCATTGAGATTTAAAAGCTATCCAAGCTTGACTGATTTTTTTCCCTGATGTGACCATTGCTGAGGATTGGCGGTCGTGGATCTTGGCACTACGGTGGGAAATCAAAGCAGACCTGTACAGGTGCAGCCGCAAAGCAATCCAATGCGGCACCAGCGTTCATGAGTCGCATAAGAGTCTCATTAATAGTCTTGGCTTGCGTCTTAATTGGGCCGCTTGAGCTAGCTTCTTCTCGCTGTGGGCATGCCTACGTTGCGATCCTGGCTGGTCAACGGGCGCGTCCCCTGAATGGCGACTTCAACAACGTTCCTGTTCTTCACTCCAATCAGCCCGAAATCGTGACGGGCCCAGGAATTTTGGTGAATACGGCACCGGGTGCTGCGATCGCCTCGGAAAATAATCGTCCATTGAATAATGCAACCTACACATTTAATGGAGAATTTGGTGTTCATATGCACCATAAATACTATCCAAGTGATGTATCAAAATTGGGAGGAAGTCGTTCCCGCGGATTGTTGACATTGGCTCTTATTGCTGCCAATCCAGGCCAGAAATCTGTGACCTTAAGATTTAAGCGAGGTTCAGTTAAAAATAGCTTTGAGGCTCCATACCATAGTAATAAATTAATGGGGGTCAAACCTCTTGGGAAGCGTCCTTGGAATACGGGTCCGGGTGATGCCACCGCTGTTCAACTTTTACGAAATGAATTAGACCGAAAAGTCCCAGATTCTGTGACAATTCCCGCAGGTGGTCGGGTTGTTATTGTCCGCACCATTTTGCCTGCTCGTGGCATTGCCAATGGCTTGTTGCAGGGTCACAGCGATGGTCCATTCACCATGGCAGTTGTGGCTTCAGATCAAACAAGCTCTGATCAAGATCTTTTTACTGTGTTGGATCATGGTCGCCTTGCGCCCGGTCGAATATATCTGAACCGAATTCGCGAAATCCAGTTGGGACGGGTGTTCTCACGAGTAGCAGGGGTAGCACTCGGTGATGAATATCGCGCCTCAATCAATCACGACCTGACCCAAGGAGCCTTGCATGTGCCCCTGACGAGTACTTCAAGACATCATTTTGGAACACGAGATATTCAGGTTAATCCACTGGCTGTTCGGATGATTGATTCCGCTCTCAATAATATTGGTACCTATGGTGTTCGTTACAGTGTTACATTAAATCTTGTTGGCAATGGTAATTATCAACTAGTCATGAGCCATCCGGTTATTTCTGGCAAACAACCTTTTACCGCGTTTCGTGGCTCGATGCAGATTGAACAAAAAAATACAATGCAGGAGATCCATGTGGGCTTGCGTTCTGGAGAAAGTTTGGCACTTACAGATATCAATCTTTTAGAGGATCAGAACACACCAGTCAAAGTCACACTCGTGTATCCAGCCGATGCCACACCTGGTCATCTTTTGAGTGTCGTGCCAGTGGATCAGTTAACTGTTTTGCGTCGACGACAACTTCAGCAGCGAACGGCTCAACAGAACATCACCATCAAAAAAACAAACGCTGTTGCTCCAAAAACACCGCCTCCTCTTCCCGAAATTCAGCAGAAGGTTCCAATTAAACCTGTCTTAAGTCTGCAGCCATCCATCATGGTTCCAAAGTCCTCATCTCCCCCAACGAACGATCCTCGTTACACAGATGCAAACCGATCCCAGCAACAGTGGTTACGTCAGCTTCAGGGTCGATAGTCTTTCGGCAGCAAGGTTGAACTGGTGAGCGCCGAGGAGTCCAACCATCAGCAAAAAATCACCGTCACCCTGTCGAAACGGTTGGTGACGCTGATTGATCAACTCAAGCGTGAGTATGGCGTTCGCTCGAGGGGCCTCGTTCTTGAGTCGGTTCTCGAACAATTGATTCAGCCGGAGGATCAGTCGGATCTATTGAATCCAACGTCCTCTGACACCGCTGTGGTCCCCGCTGAGGTGTCACCCCCAGAGGCAAGCAGTTTGGTGCTGATCCGTGCAACGGAAGCGGATACAACGTTTGATGAGGCCGAGCCTCAGCTGCAACAACAAAGTTCGGTTGGTATTGATTTACCAGGTTTCGTGAGCCGTCGCACGACGCAACTTCGCGACACGCTCTCCCAGCGCTCAGACAACGATCCATCAGACAAATCCGCGTCGGGTGATCCACTGCTGTCTTCGGTGTCTCACGCTGATTTAATCGCTGCCACCGAAGCCGTTGATGAACACTGGCGTTCCCTTTATGGACAACCGCCTGGAGACACCGTTGTGGAAGCCTCGATGCTTTGGCTGGCACGGGATGTTTGGTCGACGACAGATGCCAGTGATGGCAGACCATTTACATGGTCTGCAGCAAATTCCTCGATGAGGGAACTCTGTTCTGACTGGGAGCAAGGTGATCCTTCGCTCGGGCGCGTGATGGTGGTGGCTGGAACCCTGGAAGATCCTTTTGCAACGGCTTCCTTGGCCGACCGCATGCCGACGTTGATACGGCGATTTGTGAATCGCTTTCGTCGCAGCCGTCAGGTGACGTCCTTTGAAACACTTGAGTCCACCATGACCGTGCATGGAGCACTCAAGCTTTTGGGTTTATCGACCACCGCTGGAGCGAGTGTGACATTGGCCTCCATTCGAGAGGCATTTAAGGCACGTGCGCGCGATGTTCATCCTGATGCTGGAGGGTCTACCGATGCCATGCGTCGACTCAATGAGGCCTATCGACTGCTTCGAGAGTTGTACCGCAATCGCTAATTACCTATCTCACCTGAGTCTTGATATAAGTCTCACTATGCGACTTAAATAAGATATCTGGCTCTTCTTTGCTTGCTTTTTCTTGCATTGAACCCACTGGTTTCGCATAGCCCAGGTAGGTCGCATTACAAGACCAAAAATGCGTCTAATTTGAGATCAATGAGTAGATTTCAATATCCATTTTTTTAGTATTTTTAATTGCTGCGGACATGAAATGCCCATACCCCCAGGCGTCTAAAACGAACTTCGATCGTTTCGATTGGACTATTGAACAGTCAATGGTTCCGTCCATGACCTGTCCACTGCTGGGCCATTCAGTAATAGGTCAGTTACAGCAATCATCTTTAATGGGGCGTACCTGCTGTAGACACAGGTACGCTTGATTTTAAAGAGTTGGCATCAACTCCCTGCAATCGCCACAACGGATAAAATCCTGCCGAGCTTGAGTGTGTCTCACCGTAGGACCTGTTCTGCGACGCATTTGCGCCTTGAGAAACACTGGTCGGACCGCCTCCGTCTATTGCATCTCATTCAAGAAGAGCAATGAGACCTGTATTGAGTCTCAGGCAAGACATACGCGATTAATTTGCAATAAAAAGCCGGGCCATTCCAGCCCGGTTTGTTCTTGGATGCGCCTTGCTGTTTTCGGGTCAAGTGGATGTCTGCATCCCTTGGATCAAGAAGTCGAAATAAGGGGAGGAGAGCTTGGCTTGTTGGTCGGAGAGCAAAGCCAGCGAAGCATCCTTCATTGTTTTCATCGCTTCGACCATTCCAGGCATTGGAACTCCGAGGCTGTTGTACATCTCCCGTGCCCCAACCAATCCAATGTCTTGAATCATCTCCGTGCTTCCCGCGAGAACGCCATAGGTCACAAGCCGTAGGTACCAGCTGTAATCACGCAGGCATTGAGCGCGTTGCCGCTGGCCGTAGGAATTCCCACCAGGAGCTACATATTCTGGCTTTCGACTAAAAAGCTGTTTCGCCGATTCGTCGACAATCTTCTTTTCGTTATCGGTCAAGACTTTGACGACCGAAACGCGCATCGCGCCTTGATCAAGAAATTCCACCATCGAACGGAGTTCGCCACTGGTGGGGTACCGCAGATCATCATCGGCTTGAAGGATGAGATCCCGGACAACGCTCATGGAACTTGGCAGGCTTCTTGGAGTTTAGTGGTCTTAAGTGAGGCTCCACGCCATTGCGGCCTCTGGTGTTACGCCTTTGCAATGGCTGGAGTTCAAGCATGGAAGACCAAACGGTTGGAATCGAGTCCGCGCCAAGGCCTGGCTTGACGATCAACGTTGAATGTTCTGATCTCGATCGCGATGGAAAAGGCATTGCTCGATGGAACGGTTGGGTCGTTGTTATCGACGATTTATTGCCTGGCGAAAAGGCGCAGGTGCAACTGCAGCAGCGTCAACGCTCACGCTGGCTAGCTCGACGGGGCGAGTTGCTTCAACCGTCGGACGACCGTCGCCGACCACCCTGCATCCTTGCCGCGGACTGTGGTGGCTGCACCCTTCAATCCCTCAGTGAATCCGCCCAAAACAGTTGGAAGGTCTCGTCACTACAGCAGACAATGCAACGCATCGGAGGGATTGATGACACACCACTGCCGGTCTTAGCTGATGAAAGCCGCGGCTTGGGCTACCGCAATCGTGCCCTGATTCCTTTAAATCGCGAAGGTGATGGCCGTTTACGTGCTGGGTATTACCGCCCGCGAAGCCACCGAATCGTCAATATGAATCACTGGCCCGTTCTTGACCCTCGGCTCGATCAACTCATCGAACCCATCAAGCAGGATTTGGATTCAACGGGGTGGGCTGCTGACCATGATCTGATTCACGCCAAAGGTTTGCGTCATCTTGGTCTGCGTCTGGGGCATCACAGTGGAGAAGTGTTGATCACCTTGATCAGCTCCCATGATCGCTACCCCGGCTTATTGGAACTGGCCGAAGAGTGGATGGATCGATGGAACATGGTGAAAGGTGTTTGCCTCAATCTCCAACCCAAGCCCAATAATTTGGTTCTGGGAGCTCAAACCTTCCTTGTTGCGGGCTCGGACACAATCGCGGAGGAGTTTTGTGGAATCCATCTCCAACTCAGTAGCACGACCTTTTTTCAGATCAACACCCCTCAGGCAGAGCGCATCGTTCAAGTGCTTTGCGACTGGTTGAAAACCGAACTTGGTAGAGGCACTGTTGTCGATGCCTACTGCGGTATTGGAACCATCAGCCTTCCTCTTGCCGCCCAGGGGTTTGAGGTGATTGGCTTAGAACTTCATCAGGGGTCTGTCGACCAAGCTCTCCTGAATGCCATGCGAAATAACCTGTCAAAAGGCTGTCGTTTTCGGGCTGGAGACGTCGTGGATCTTTTGGAATCTGCCTTGTTTGGGGCAGATGCCTTGGTGCTTGATCCACCTAGACGTGGCCTTGATGCTCGCGTCATTCAAACCATTCTCGACAACCCACCCAAGCGTTTGGCCTACCTCAGTTGTGATCCTGCAACCCAGGCAAGAGACTTGAAATTGTTGATGCAGCCGGCTGGCCCTTATCGATTAAAGAAGCATCAACCCATTGATTTTTTCCCGCAAACCACCCACTTGGAGTCCCTCGCTCTGCTGGAACGCGTTAACTCCGAAGTTCGGCTTTGAATTGCTTCGACAGAGCTGCTCTGACTTTGTCGTGCACTGGCTGAATTTTGTCGTCTGTAAGGGTTTCACTTTGGCTGCGGTATCGCAATCGAAATGCTTGTGAAACCTTCTGATCCCCGAGTTGATCGCCTTCGAAACGGTCGATCAATTCGACGTGTTCCAGCAGAGGCTTTCCCGCTTTTCGGATGGCCTGAATCAAATCAGCCGCACTGCTGTTTCGATCGACGACAACAGCCAAATCCCTTTCGCTAGCGGGCACGGTGGGAAAGGATTTGTAGATCGGTGTCCAACGGTTGGTTCGGGTTGCTGCATCCAATAAACGCTCAAAATCCAGTTCAAATAAATAGGTGGATTCCGGCAGGGACAGGTCATCGGCGAGGGCAGGATGCAGCTGGCCAAAACAACCGAGTGGTCGTCCTTCCATCACCAGTGTTGCGGCTCTGCCTGGGTGCAGTCGCGCATCATCGGCAAGGGGGCGATCACTAAGTTCAAGATGCAGTGCTTCCATCACTCGGGAGAGAACACCGCGAGCCTCGTAATAGTTCGGTGCCTGGTATTTCCCACTGGTGCTCCAACGTTCCAGCCGACGGTCGCCACAGATCACTCCGGAGATAACCCCTGATTGCACAACTGACTCAGGAGAACCGCTGTAGGTGTTCCCAATTTCAAAAATCGAACAACCAGCCATGGAGGCTTTTAGGTTGCGGACGCAAATTTGAAGATGTTCCTCCCACAGATTGGTTCGCAAGTGGCTGGTTTCGGCCAAGAGCGGATTACTGATCGCGATCCGAGCATCCCCATCGGAGCTGCCAACCAAGGACAAGGTGGTGATTTCCTGGAGTCCGGTTGAGCAGAACAGCCGTCTTAATCGACGTTCAGCCTGTTGGCGAGATGTGAGTGAACCAGGGGCAACGGGGTCAGGGAGGTGAGATCCAAACTTGTCAAAGCCAACAAGACGCGCCACTTCTTCGATTAGGTCGACTTCTCGATGCAGGTCTTGGCGGCGAGACGGTGGTGTCATGACTGTCCACCCCTCGTCTGTCGACTCCAGCTCACATCCAAGGGCGGTTAAGCACTGTTCGATGGTGTGATCGTCCAAATCCACTGGACCTGAATCGGTGTCAATCGGCCCTAAAAGTTGATGCAGTGCGTCTCGGCGCAATTGAAGTGGAACAGGCGTTTTAGGCCCCTCTCCACCCACCCAGCGTCCGTTCACGCGGCAGGCAAATTGATCACTGAGTAAATCAACGGCTCGTTGAGAACAGGCCAAGGTGACTTCCGGTGGCAAACCCTTCTCAAAACGGCTGCTGGAATCCGTTCGTAATCCCACAGCCCTCGACGACTGGCGTACTCGGATGGGTGAAAACATGGCGGATTCCAACCAGATTTTCGTCGTGGAGTCGCTTACAGCGCTATCCCGGCTTCCCATCACACCTGCAATCGCAATGGCACGGTCATGGCAAGTGACGACCTGGACTCGGGGATCAAGGCAGAGAGACTGATCGTCGAGACCAATGAAGGTTTCTTGATCCTTTGCTGGCCGAACAGCAAAACTGGCAGCATCCACAGGCTTCCCTGTAAGGGATTCCAGGGCAACCGCATCAAAGGCATGCAACGGCTGTCCCTGTTCGAGCATCACCAAATTGGTGATGTCCACAACGGCATTCACGGCATTAATTCCGGCACGGTTGAGCCTTTGCTGAATCCAAAGCGGTGATTCTTGCCCTCCTCGCACCCCCTCAACACAAGCGACGGCGTAATAACTGCCATCCAGTTCTGCTTGGAGCGGTTCTTGCTCCGGTGTGTGATTCAGCGACGGCAGTGACAGTGCAGCGTTTGTGAGGGCTGCTACTTCCCTAGCAATCCCCACCATCGACAATCCATCGGGGCGATTGGCGGTGATGGCCAACTCCAACACCGCGTCGTCTAGACCAAAAAGGGCAGCCACAGGTGTGCCAACGGCAGGGATCTCTTTGGTGCTGTCTTCAAGAATGGCGATTCCCGACGATTCGGCGGTTAGTCCTAATTCCGAAAGGGAACAAATCATTCCATTGCTGGCCACTCCCCGCAGTTCGCCGGCCTTGATCGTGAGATCCACAGCCGGCAGTACGGCACCAACCGTGGCGACGGGAACATGGATCCCTGCCCGCACATTGGCGGCGCCACAGACAATTTGAACTGGCTCCTTCGCCCCAATATCGACGCTACAAACACTGAGTTTGTCGGCATTGGGATGCTTGTCCCGGGTTAGAACATGGCCGACCACGACCCCCTTTGAGCGGGCACTGAGATCGTCGACGTTTTCCACCTCAAACCCTGCCATGGACAGGCGTTCGGCAAGGTCGTCTACCGAGTCATCCACCTGGACCAGATCGTTCAGCCAGGACAAGGACACCAGCATCGGAAGTCGACCGAATAGCTGGCAATCTTAGGAACGGCTTCATCGCGTAAACGAGGAGGCAACAAGGTAAGATCTTTGTTTGTCATTCACTTCGCACCTGCGGTGCAACGTCCTTTATGGCTAAAAACAAGGGCGTCCGGATTGTGGTCACTCTCGAGTGCACAGAATGCCGGTCCGCTTCCGCTAGCGAAAAACGTTCACCAGGCGTTTCGCGCTACACGACCGAGAAGAACCGACGGAACACCACCGAGCGGCTGGAGATCATGAAGTTCTGTCCACAACTCAACAAAATGACTCTCCATAAAGAGATCAAGTGAGTCTGCAGACCTTCCAACCTTTCAACCGTTTTTAATTCATGTCGAGCTCCTTTTTCAAGAAGCGTCTTTCTCCGATTAAGCCAGGCGATCCCATCGATTACAAAGATGTGGACCTGCTCAAGAAATTCATTACAGAGAGGGGAAAGATCCTTCCCCGTCGTCTGACTGGCTTGACTGCAAAGCAGCAGCGCGATCTTACAAATGCAGTTAAACGAGCACGGATTGTTGCCCTGCTGCCCTTCGTTAATCCCGAGGGTTGATACCACGCTTAGAAACGCAGCAACGTGGTGAAAGCCTCAGTTAAATCCAACGACATCGTTGCTGTTGTTTTAAAGGGGGTCCCCCTGATCGGCCGTCTTCTGTCTCTCAAGGGCAGCAAGGCGGTTGTTTCTTTTGGGGGCCAACGCCGGGATCAGGACCTCCCCCTTCGAGAGCTTGTCGCTGTCGATCATGTTTCGGACCAACCTCTTCCAACGCCAGAAGAGGTATCGGAAGTGATGCCAGACAGCAAAACAGCAGCAGAGGCTTGGTGGATTTTGGCTGCTGATGCTGAGGCAATGCAGCAGAACCAAACTCTCACCGAGTTGACGGATCTCCTGAAAGCCAACGTTGATACTCCTGATATCGCAGCCACCTGGTCGTGGTTGCATGGCGATCAACCCTGGTTCCGCTGGCGACGGGATCAGTCCATTTCAGTGGTGCCCCTAGACGAGATTCAACGCCAAAGGAAGCTTCAAAAACAACATCGCCTCGCCGAAGAACACAGTCGGCGGCAGATCGCAGTTCTTGCTCCCTCAAGTCCACTCACTGCAGAGCAGTTAGAGAAGCTTGATTCTGAGTGGACTGAGCGATTGGATCGCTTGGTTGATCGTGCTCGCGATGATGCATCGAACTTGAAGGACGATCCGGATCTGGCCCTTTGGGCGAAAGAATTTTCACTAACTCCTGATCAGGGCACCCTTCGGCAGTGGTGCATCCAGCGCGGGCTACTGGATCCGCATCAGCCACGTGCCCTGCAAAGCAGTGTTTGGTCCAAAACGTTTGCGGTTGAGCTTGAGAACGAGGCCCAACAACTGATTTTGTCTGCGGCGCATCCGCAACCCGGAGACGACGACCGTCTTGATCTGTGTCATCTAGCGACTTACACCCTCGACGATGCCGGGACCCGCGAGATTGATGACGGTGTGTCCCTCGACGATCAGAACGGTGATGTTTGGATTTGGGTTCATATTGCTGATCCAGCACGCCTGATCCCCCCTGGTAGCCCCTTAGATCAAGAGGCTCGACGTCGGGCCACCAGCCTGTACCTTGCCGATGGCGTGCTTCCGATGCTTCCCCTCAGCCTTGCCGCAGGCCCCCTAAGTCTTCGTGCCGGGCAACGCACAGCGGCAGTGAGTGTTGCTGTGCGGTTGGACA
>QCVC01000039.1:0-12930 GCA_003210515.1 Synechococcus sp. AG-683-B21
TTCAGTCAGTCCAGTTCTTCTTCCTAGAGCGACGGCTGACCATCGGCCTCCCACTGACGGAACGATGCCTCGTAATCAGGGCGGGGCTGAACGCCCTTTGGAATCACTTCACCCATTTGGCGGTAGAGGCCTTCCTTGGCGCAGCGGTAAAACACGGAGCCTTGGTTGAGGTGATGGCGTTTGAGATTCGAGCGCCGCACGTGGTTCAGCATGATCCGGTCACCGATCAGGTGGCCATAGTTCGGCATCAGCACCCAGTGGTGGAGTTGATGGAAGGCTTGTCGACCAAACAGCATCGCGTTGGTGTCGATGAACCGTTCTGGATCGGTGAGAGGACAAGCCCCCATTTCTGAGCCATCGAGTCGGCAGAGGGTGCGGCCACTTGAGACAAAATCGGCGTTCTCCTCGTCCATGGCTGCCAGCAAATCAGCGATGTGGTTTGGGCCATACCAGTTGTCGGCATCGAGAAAGGCCACGGCATCCACCCCTAAGCCGATGGCGTGATAGCAGCCAATCAGGCGTGGGGTGGAGCCAATATCCCCATGGCTGCGGGGGAGTCGCACGTGTTCCGCGTTCCATTTGTTCAGGCGTGGGCGTGGGTGTCCGTCGGACACCAGCACGTGCAGGCAGGGCTCGCTTTGGGCCAGCACGCTCTGATGGCATTGCTGCAGCTGGGCCAATGGCTCTTTGTAGTAAGGCGTGATCACGGCCACCCTTGGGATTTGATCGCCCAGGCTGCGCTGAAGGCGGCGATCGTCGATCAGCTCGCCGCTGGCCAGTTGCGTGGTGAGCGTTGCGTCATCGGGGCGGAGGCCGTCGTAATAAGTGGGAAGGGTGCCGGCTTTGAGGTGGGTGTCGTACAAGCTGCGCCAGCTGTGGCCCACCCCTGGCCCGATGCGTCTGTTGCGGTTTAGGGCCTCGGAGCCTTGGCGGATCTTCCGTTCGAGCTGGGGGTAGCTGCGAATCGGCACATGCAGGATTTCAATGCCGCCGTTGTTGATTGTGCTCAGGCGTTCGCCGTTCACCGTGGCGCTGTGGTTTCCATCACTCACCGTGATGTTCTGGTGGGCGCGGTGGATCAGCTTGGGGGGGAGCGGTTCCCCCAGGCTGTTGCGTGAGATGCGTTCCCGCAGAACCTGGCGCTGGTGAAAGGGGCGTTCGTCGTTGGCGTCGCGAGGTGGGGGTAGAAAATTGGTGCGTTCCACGCTCACCGCCTCAACTGAGGACGGCAGCGCCTCCAGGGTGGACGTGAGATTGCCCTGAGCTGGCCACCAAAATTCGTCGGCATCGCTATTGATCACCCAGTCGGCCCCCAAGTCCGCCGCCATCCGGGCCATCCGTGTCACCCAAACCGCCTGATCGTGGCTGTGCTCGGACTCTTGGATCAGCCGCAGCTTCCCCATGCGTTCGAAGCGCTGCAAGAGGGTCAAGCTGCCATCGATCGAGCCGTTATCGGTGGCAATGATCAGCTCCACCCCCTGGTCGAGATGGAAGCGCAGCATGCTCTCGAGGATGTCGGCCTCATCCCGGCAGAGCAGGGTAAGCATCAAGGTCATCGCTGCTGTCTCCTGCATTGGATCGGCTGCAATACCGGCTCATTGCGGTTGCTGCTGCGGCCGTAATACCAGCGCATTTGGGGCGTGAGGTTGGTGAGCGGCAGCTCGTGGGATGGCCCCACCCGCAGACACTGCTGCATGTGGTCGGCCAGATCTGGATCCTCAAAGCAGGCCTCGCTGCGCTCAAAGCCGAAGCAGCGAAAGTCGTTGCTGTGCAGCAGGTTGGCCATGGCCCGGAGGTTCGGATCGTGGCTGAGATCGTCGAGATCAGCGGTTTGGCGGCGACCTGAGCCCGCCCCCACGGCTGCGAGCCGTTTGCGCAGGCTCTGCGGCCACTTCAGCCGTGAACCCAAGTCGGCAAGATCCTCAGCCAGATCACTGCAGCGGATCAGATGTTGCACCTTGGCTCTCTTGCCGTAGTGGGTAAACCAGTGGATCGGGAAGCCATGCACCCAGCGCAAATCGTGGGTGTCCATCGCTGCCGGAAGTCGCCGCAGGTAAGCCAACCGTTGCTCTTGGCTGGGGAGTTGCGTGCGCATCTGTACCTCCGTTTCTCGACTGTTTTGGCGGAGAAACTCCCGACAGGCCGAGGCCAAGCGTTCATAGGGATGCCGAATGCAGGCGATCACCGCATACCGCTTGAGAAAACGCCATTCCGGGAAATGGCGCAGATCCATCAATGGCAAGTGGGCTTTGTCCACCTGGCGATGCAGCACGGGGTTGTATTCGAAATCGAAAAAGCTCACCACGTCTCGGTCTTGCCCATCCTCCAAAAAGGCTTGGCGGAGGCTGGTGCCCGCACATTTGGGCACATGCAGCAGCACGATCTTCAGGGTGTGATCGATGATCACCCGCCGCTCTCCCCGAGAAATTCCAAAATTTCACGATCTTTGAGGCTTTGCGACTCGCCGCCACGGTCGTTTTGCAAGTCGCAATCAGTCGCCACGCCATCGAGGCAGCTCCGGAGGGCGTTCACCGTGGTCTCGAGCTCGTCGATGCGCTCCATCAGGTTGCGGATCACATTCGCCTCCGCATCGGGGAGGGCGGAATGGGCTAGGGGGTTGATGCGGACGCCGCTTTGGTGGATCACCCGGCCGGGAATACCCACCACGGTGGAGTCTTCTTCCACATCGCGCACCACCACGGATCCAGCGCCAATGCGGGTGTTGGGTCCGATCGTGATCGCCCCGAGCACCTTGGCTCCGGCCCCCACTACAACGTTCTCCCCCAGCGTGGGATGGCGTTTGCCGTGGTCTTTGCCGGTGCCCCCCAGGGTGACGCCTTGATACAACAAGCAGCGATGTCCGATTTCGGCGGTTTCACCGATCACCACACCCATGCCGTGGTCGATGAACACGCTGGTGCCGATCCGGGCGCCGGGATGAATTTCAATGCCTGTGAGCGCACGCCCCACTTGGCTGATGCAGCGGGCCAGGAGCTTGAGCGGCAAGCGGCTTCGCCAAAGCCGATGGCTGAAGCGGTGCAGGCTGATGGCGTGGAGGCCTGGATAGCAACACAGCATCTCCAGCCAACCGCGAGCCGCCGGGTCGCGCTCGCGAATGATGGCGAGATCGGCTCGGATCTGATCAAGCATCGGCGGGGGTCAGCTGGCGGTCGCGGGGGTCTGTAGGCCGATCTCCTTGCGGAGCAAATCGATCGTATCGGTGCTGAGGTAACTCTCGGCGCAGTGCAGCTGAGGCATGCGCATCAGTTGCGAGCGGTTTTGGCGCAGGCTCTGTTCCACCAGGGGCAAGCTTGGGCGATCGCAGAGCACGTGACTGGAGGCCCGCAGCAGCGCCAACAGACGACTGCCCACATCTGGTGTGGCGGTCATCAACAGAAGGTCGTTGCCACGCATCGAGTGCAGGATCACTTCGGCGGCCCGCAAGATGCCAGGGCTGATGCTCACGAGGCCAACACAACTGCCGGGGCGTAGCTCTTTGAGCATGGCCAGCTCATTGCGGAAATCGTTGAGATCCACTGCCACAGCGCGAACGCTGTGTTTTTTTGCCAACTCCTCCACGGGCTGGAGGAAGTAACGGCTGGTCACCACCGTGCCATTGCTGGAGGTTTCGAGCACGTTTTCCAATTCCTCCATCGGCACCACTTCTACGGGAACGTCGAGGCAGGGTTCCAATTCCTCGGCGATCAGCATCGAAGCGCCAATGTCTTCCCGGGGCGTACTCACCAACACCCGGGCGCCACAACGCAGGCGCCAGTCGATCTCCCGGGTGAGCAGCTCACGGGTTTGCTGCAGGGTGCAGCCGGCGTTCAGCAGACCATCCACACATTTGCGCACTTCCCGATCGAGATCGGTGACGCCGCGGTTGCGGATGTGCGGTGGAGTTTTGATTTCCCGTGGTTTCTGCTGGTCGCGCACATAGATGCCCGATCCAGCCATGGCCTCTACGACACCGTCGGTTTCGAGCTGGCGGTACACCTTGCTGATCGTGTTGCGGTGCAGTCCGGTCTGCATCGCCAGCTGTCGCGTACTCGGTAAGCGGTGTCCAGGCGGGTAATGCCGTGCCGCGATGGCGAAACAGATTTGGTTGTACAGCTGGGTCGACGCTGGGATGTCGCTTTCCTGCTGGATATGAAATCGCACGCCGGTGGGCCAGGTTGTAATGCGGCCACCATACGGAGCGAATCCGCTGGTGACAATTGGTTGTGTGTCCCTGAGCTTGTGACAATCTCCAACTCTCTAAGCGGTGACTGGGTCAATTTGGCCTCGGGAGCTGTGCCACTTCGTTGTTGTTGGTCACCAGTCGCGTCAACATTGGACGATATAGATAAGATAGCGTTACTAGAGCGTGTAGTTATCGTGCTTCCAGAGGTGTTTGGCGTGAGCGGTTGGGTCCCCAGCGTTGCCGCTCTTGGCGCGAACGGTGCCTGGGCTCGATTTGTCCTATTCGGACCGGGATTTGGCCGAGGCTCGATGCCACAGAGAGGCTATGAATGACTGCCGATCAGATCAGTCGACGCAACAGCACCAACCACCGCTCTATGTGTAAGGAGCGCAGCAACCTCAACCCTGAGGCCTCATCCCAGGGTTGGCAACTTTTGCTCGAGGGTTAATTAGGCCTGGGGGGCCGCCACTTTGGCGGCGGTGGACCGTGGAGGTGCAGGGATGGTGCGGATCGCTTGGTGCACGCTCGAATCCTTGTCGTCTTTTTTCAGGAGGGGGGTCTTACGAGGCGTCAAGAACATGATCATGTTGCGTCCTTCTCGCTTAGGGGATTGCTGGATTTCGGCCTTTTCTTCCAAGTCTTTCGCCATGCGCCGCAACAAAACCTCGGCTAGGGCGGTGTGCTGAATTTCCCGGCCACGGAAAATCACGGTGCACTTCACCTTGTCGCCGGCTTTGAGGAAGCGTTGCGCTTGGCCGATCCGCACGTCGTAATCGTGCGAGTCGATCTTGTATCGCATCTTCACTTCTTTAACTTCGGTCTGGTGCGACTTCTTCTTGGCTTCCTTGGCCTTCTTTTCCTGCTCGAATTTGAACTTGCCGTAGTCCATGATCCTGCACACCGGAGGATCGGCTTTTTCGCTGACCAGCACCAGATCCAATTCGCGCTCTTTGGCCACTTCCAGCGCGTCTTCCCTGCTGATCACTCCGAGTTGGCTGCCGTCTGAATCAACAACCCGCAACTGGGGGTAACTGATTCGGTCATTGATGTTTGGAAGCTCCCTTACTGGAGCGCGACGGTCAAACCGGGGACGTGGAGCCATTCAGAGGGAAAAGGGAACTGGTGCAGACAACACGAAAAACACAACGTCTGCTTTGTTCAGCCTAGGTGTTGTTCGATCAGCGTCATCGCTTCCGTTAACAGATCCTGTTCGCTGAGCCATTGGGGAGTGTGTTGGCGCCGAAACCAGGTGCGTTGACGTTTGGCGAATTGCCGCGTGCGCTGGCAGGTGGTGGCGATCGCCGACTGCCGTGTGATCGATCCATCGTTGATTTGCAGTGCTTCTGCGTAGCCGATCGTTTGCAGCAGCGGTAAATCGGCTCCGTAGCGGTCGGCCAAGCGTTGGGTTTCCTCCACCAAACCGTCCTGATACAGCTGTTCAGTGCGTTGGTTGATGCGTTGCCGCAGGTTGCTGGGATTCAGGCCGAGTTCCAAAATTCGCCAGGGGGGAGCCTCCACGCTGGCCTGGCCACTCATCGGTTGGCCAGAGGCATACAGCACCTCCAGAGCTCGCTGGGTACGGACCGCATCCGCAGGCGAAATTTTTGCGGCGGCGATGGGATCAGCGGCGGCCAAGAGCGGATGGCAGATGGCTTGTCCCATGGCACTGAATTGTTTGCGCAGCTCTGGTTGCGGGCCCACGGCCGGTGGCTTGAGACCGCTCGTTAAAGCTTTCAGGTACAAACCGCTGCCCCCCACTAACAGAGCGATGCCCCGTTCGCTTAGTTCACGCTCAATGCAGGGAATGGCCTCCGCTTGAAATTCCTGCAGCGTGATCGGCTGGTTGGGATTGCGCAGGTCGAGTAAGTGGTGCGTCACCCGGGCCTGTTGTTCGGCGGTGGGTTTGGCGGTGCCCACGTCCATCTCCCGATACAGCTGACGGGAATCAACGTTGATCACCGGCAGCCCGAGCCGTTCGGCCAGCTCAAGGGCGAGGGCGGTTTTTCCGCTGGCGGTGGGCCCCAGCAAGGTGATCACGAGAGGTTGTGTGGACATCGCCGCAGTTAGAAGGGGTTGGAGGCCAATTGGAGATAGCGCTTCAGAGGCCTCTGCAGGACGCTGTAGACACCCGGTGTAAAATTGAGAATGTCAGATCGTGGTTCAGACCCGTTGCGGCCCCATAGAACCCAGTTTCCTGACTTAAGAGCTTCTGAATGAGCGACGCTTCCAAGGTCCAGAACGAATACGGCGCTGAACAGATTCAGGTGCTGGAGGGGCTTGAGCCCGTCCGGAAACGCCCGGGCATGTACATCGGCACCACCGGACCCCGGGGTCTGCATCACCTGGTGTACGAGGTGGTGGACAACGCGGTGGATGAGGCCCTGGCTGGGCATTGCGACCGAATCACAGTGATTCTTGGTGCTGATGGCTCGGCTTCCGTGACCGATAACGGTCGTGGTATCCCCACGGATGTGCATCCCCGCACGGGCAAGAGTGCCTTGGAGACGGTGCTGACTGTTTTGCACGCCGGCGGAAAGTTTGGAGCTGGTGGATACAAGGTGTCCGGTGGCTTGCACGGCGTTGGTGTGTCTGTTGTGAATGCCCTGAGCGAATGGGTGCAGGTCACCGTGCGTCGTCAAGGTCAGGTGCACCGTCAACGGTTCGAACGGGGCGCTGCGATTGGCAGTTTGTTGTCTGAGTCTCAGCCGGAGGCTGAGCAGGGTGAAACCGGCACCACGGTGTGTTTCCTGCCGGATCTGCAAATCTTTACCGGCGGCATTGTTTTCGATTACGCCACCCTCTCAGCTCGTTTACGAGAGCTGGCCTACCTGAATGGTGGAGTGCAGATCGTGTTTCGCGATGAGCGCGAAGCCGCTCTGAGCGATGCCGGTGATCCCCATGAGGAGATCTATTTCTACGAAGGCGGAATCAAGGAATACGTCGCCTACATGAATAAGGCGAAGGATGCCCTTCACCCAGACATTATTTATGTGAATTCTGAGAAAGATGGTGTTCAGGTGGAAGCTGCCTTGCAGTGGTGCGCTGATGCCTATTCCGACAGCATTCTTGGGTTTGCCAACAACATCCGAACAGTGGATGGTGGAACGCATATTGAAGGCTTAAAAACGGTCCTCACCCGCACCTTGAATGCCTTTGCTAAAAAATTAGGTAAACGCAAGGAAGCTGATTCCAACTTGGCCGGTGAAAACATCCGAGAGGGTTTAACGGCGGTGTTGTCGGTGAAAGTGCCGGAACCTGAGTTTGAAGGGCAAACAAAAACCAAGCTCGGCAACACCGAGGTGCGCGGCATTGTTGACAATTTGGTGGGAGAATCTCTCAGCCAATTCCTGGAATTCAATCCTTCCGTGATCAGTCTGATCTTGGAGAAGGCGATTCAGGCTTTTAATGCTGCTGAGGCCGCCCGTCGTGCCCGGGAATTGGTGCGACGCAAGAGTGTTTTAGAGAGTTCAACCCTGCCTGGAAAGTTGGCGGATTGCAGCTCCCGCGATCCCAGCGAGTCTGAGATCTACATTGTGGAGGGCGATTCGGCTGGAGGTTCGGCCAAGCAAGGACGGGACCGTCGTTTCCAAGCAATTCTTCCGTTGCGTGGCAAAATTCTCAATATCGAGAAAACAGACGACTCGAAAATTTATAAAAACACAGAAATTCAAGCTCTGATTACAGCTTTAGGCCTGGGTATTAAAGGGGAAGAATTTGATCAAAAAAGCCTCCGTTATCACCGTGTTGTGATCATGACGGATGCTGATGTGGATGGTGCCCACATTCGCACCTTGATCCTTACATTCTTCTACCGCTACAAGCGTGAATTGGTGGAAGGTGGATATATTTATATTGCTTGTCCGCCTCTTTATAAGGTTGAACGCGGCAAAAATCATACCTATTGTTATAACGAATCAGACCTGCAAAATACGCTGAAAGGGTTTGGTGAAAATGCCAAATACACCATCCAACGTTTCAAGGGTTTGGGAGAAATGATGCCCAAGCAATTGTGGGAAACTACGATGGATCCCAGTACGCGAATGATGAAGCGAATTGAGATCGAAGATGCTTTGGAAGCTGATCGAATTTTTACGATTCTGATGGGCGACAAAGTGGCTCCACGCCGTGAGTTCATTGAAACCCACAGCAAAGAACTTGATATGGCAGCACTGGATATTTAATGGGTCCGATGTTGCGATGGAGTTGGCTGCTCGGAGTGGCCTTGATGGCCCCCGCCGCCATGCCAGCCGGTGGTGCAGATGTTCGGCAACCGCAGGTGCGACGTCGCGTCGGTGTTGGTGGTCATCTGCATGTTGCGTCTGATGCACCGCTGCGGTTGAGTCCGCTGGCTGTTGCACCGCGTCTGAGCACGCTTAGGGCTGGAACCTCATTGCGATTGCTGCGGCGTTGGTCTGCTGCGGATGGCAATGATTGGTTGCATGTCCAACCGCTTGGTGAGGATCAACCCCGTGGCTGGCTCCGCGCTTGAGTCGCTTTTGGTAGGGATAGGGGCGATCCCTGGAGCCTGGCTGCGCTTAAAAGCGGTCAATCATTTTGAGCCGATGGTGCCGAAGAAGCATTGGGGCACGTTTGCTGTGAATGTGATCGCTTGCTTCGGCTTGGGATTGGTATCGGCGCTTGTTCAAAACTGCAGTGCTAACCCACGGCTTGCCCTGTTGATTGGGGTGGGATTTTTTGGAAGCCTCAGCACCTTCTCCACCTTTGCGGTGGAACTTCTCAATGAATTGCGGGCTGGTCGCCAGTTCGTGTCGCTTGTTCTAGCGCTCGCTTCGATTGTGGCAGGGCTCTGTGCGGCAGGGGTTGGTTATGGCTTGGGGAGCTATGGCTGAGCAGCAGCAACAGCAATCTCTATCTACAGAACTGCAGGAGCTCGTTCTGGTGGCTCTTGGCGCTGTCCCTGGAGCGCTTGTGCGTTGTCAGGTGGCGCTGCATTCGGCCGATCGCCATCTGTTGGTGAATGTGCTGGGAGCTGCATTGCTGGGCTGCCTGGCTGGCTTGCCCGCAGCGCCCCGTCGTCAGCTCTTGGTTGGGATTGGTTTCTGTGGATCCCTCACCACCTTCAGCAGTTGGATGCTGGACGCAATGCAATTGATCAGCGCTGGGCAAATCGCTGAGGCTTTGGGTCTGATCGGCCTAACCCTGGGGCTGGGAGTGGGTGCCGCAGCCCTTGGGTATTGGCTTGGCCAGAGGCTCAGGCCGCTAACGCCGCCTCGATCGGAGCCTTAAGCGCTTCGGGGGTGGCATCGCTCTTGAAACGGGCAATCACCGTTCCGTCTTTGCCCACCAGGAACTTCTCGAAATTCCAGGCCACGTCTCCGGCTGGTTCAGTTTTGTTCAAGGTGGTGTAGGGCTCAGTGGTGCTGCCCTTCGCGTTCACTTTGTCGAACAGTTCGAAATCTGCTCCGTAGGTGGTGGAACAGAAGCTCTTGATTTCATCCAGGCTTCCAGGTTCCTGACCGCCGAAGTCGTTGCAAGGGAAACCGAGTACAGCCAGTCCCTTGCTTGCGTAGGCCTCGTTGAGCGCCTGAAGCCCGGCGTACTGCTTCGTGAAACCACATTTGCTGGCCACATTCACGATCAGCAGCACTTTCCCGGCGTAGTCGCCCAGGGATTTGGTGGTGCCGTCTGGGGACGTTACGGAAACACCACTGATGTTGATCGTCATGCCTAAAGCCGGATATTTCGAAAGATTAACCGGCATGAAAGGCCATACTTGAAATCCCGGCCGGAGAAGGATGAAGGAGGCACCGGGGAACGAAGCTGGCAACATCACCGTTGAACTCGAGTTGGTGGCGGAAGTGGTCAGCCAGCAACTGGAGTCGATGCTGTCTGTCGGCAACTACGACGCGGTGAAGCTGTTGTTGAAGCCGGTGCAGCCGGTGGATATCGCTGAGGCGATCGGTAATTTGCCCACCAACCTTCAGGCCCTTGCGTTTCGTTTTCTTGGCAAGGATGAGGCGATCAGTGTCTATGAATATCTCGACAGCGCAACCCAGCAGAGCCTGTTGCGCCTGTTGCGCTCCGGTGAGATGCGCGAAGTGGTCGAGGAGATGTCTCCAGACGACCGGGCACGGTTGTTGGAGGAGCTCCCCGCCAAAGTAGTTCGTCAGCTGTTGAGTGAGCTCAGCCCAGAGGAGCGCAGGGTGACCGCCCAATTGCTTGGCTACGAGGCGGAAACGGCGGGTCGTTTGATGACGACGGAATACATCGCTCTAAAGGAAAACCAAACCGCTGCCACAGCGTTGGAGATCGTGCGCCGTCGCGCCCGCGACACCGAAACCATTTATTCCCTATACGTCACCGATGCAGAGCGCTGCCTCACGGGGATCCTCTCCCTCAGGGATTTGGTAACGGCGGATTTGAATGCGCGAATCGGAGATGTGATGACGGGTGATGTGCTCAGCGTTGCCACCGATACCGATCAAGAAAAGGTGGCTCGCACGATTCAGCGCTACGACTTTTTGGCTGTGCCTGTGGTGGATTCAGAGCAGCGCTTGGTGGGCATCGTCACTGTTGATGACGTGATCGACGTGATTGAGCAGGAGGCCACCCGCGACCTCTACGCCGCTGGTGCTGTGCAAGCGGGCGACGAAGACGATTACTTCACGAGCAATTTGTTCACCGTCGCTCGACGCCGGATTGTTTGGCTGTCGGTGCTCGTGGTCGCGAGTTTCTTCACCTCCGAGGTGATTGCAGCGAATGAGGCCGTGCTCAAGCAGGTGGTGCTGTTGGCGGCGTTCATTCCTTTATTGGGAGGCACCGGTGGCAATGTCGGTGCCCAGAGTTCCACCGTGGTGATCCGCGGATTGAGCACCCAAAG
Organism: Synechococcus sp. AG-683-B21; assembly: GCA_003210515.1. GTDB lineage: Bacteria > Cyanobacteriota > Cyanobacteriia > PCC-6307 > Cyanobiaceae > Parasynechococcus. The sequence continues at coordinate 11,025 of QCVC01000039.1, forward strand.
CATTTCGGTGTTGAAGCCCCTGCAAGCGGTTCTGCGGGAAGCGATGGCCGGTGCCCTTCTCGGGGTATTGATGACGATTGTGGTGTTGCCCTTTGCCTGGTGGCGTGGTGGGGGCGCCTTGGTGGGGGTGTCGGTGGGGATCAGCTTGCTGGCGATTACCACCCTGGCGGCCACGGCTGGAGCAGCGTTTCCGCTGTTGTTCGACCGGATGGGTTTGGATCCAGCCCTGATGTCCACGCCGTTCATCACCACGTGCACCGACGTAGCCGGAACGCTGATTTATTTGAAAACGGCGGAATGGCTGCTGCTGAACCTGCCGCAACTGGGTCAGGCAGCAGGTATTTCTACCCAATTCTTGGCGGCTTCTGCTTTCTGAGAGCTTGTTTACGTTTCTTAGAGGTACGCTTTACATAACTCAACGAAGCGCCATGGCACCCGTCGCTACCGCTGCTTCAAAACCAGCAACTCCTACCCGTTCCGTCAGTGTTGACGTCGATTTGGTGCGTTCGTATCTCCGTGATATTGGACGAGTGCCCTTGCTCACCCATGAGCAGGAAATCACCCTGGGTCGTCAAGTTCAGCAGCTGATGGAGATCGAAACTCTTGAGGCTGAGCTGGAGAGCAGGGATGGAGCCAAACCCGCCCGCGATCAACTCGCCAAGGCTGCTGAGCTTTCCACAGTGCAGCTCAAGCGCAAGTTGCAGCAGGGCCATCGCGCTAAGGAGCGGATGGTGGCGGCCAACCTTCGTCTCGTTGTGAGCGTTGCCAAGAAATACACCAAGCGCAACATGGAACTCCTGGATCTGATTCAGGAGGGCACGATTGGTTTGGTCCGCGGCGTCGAAAAGTTCGACCCCACCCGTGGTTACAAGTTTTCCACCTACGCCTACTGGTGGATTCGTCAGGGCATCACCCGTGCCATCGCTGAGAAAAGCCGCACGATCCGCCTCCCGATTCACATCACCGAGATGCTGAACAAGCTCAAAAAAGGCCAGCGTGAGTTGAGTCAAGAGTTGGGTCGCACCCCCACCGTCACGGAGCTTGCTCAATTTGTTGATTTGCCCGAAGACGAAGTCAAAGATTTGATGTGCCGTGCCCGTCAGCCGGTGAGCCTTGAAATGAAGGTGGGTGACGGTGACGACACTGAATTGTTGGAGCTTCTTTCCGGAGACAACGAGCTCCCCAGCGATCAAGTGGAAGAGGATTGCCTCAAGGGTGATTTGCGCAGCTTGTTGGGCCAGCTTCCCCATTTGCAGGAGCAAGTGCTCCGAATGCGTTTCGGCATGGACGGTGAAGATCCGATGAGCCTCACGGGTATTGGCCGCATCCTCGGCATGAGCCGAGATCGTGTCCGGAATTTGGAGCGTGATGGTTTAGCTGGTCTTCGTCGTGTCAGCGATCAGGTTGAGGCCTACGTTGCCTGTTAGTAGATAATCTATTTATATCAACTATGCGCCTCTTTTCTGATTGCAATTAATTACTGAACAATTCTAAATAAATCGCAAATTAATCTAAGCCTTGTTCGGATAGTTGCTAATCTTTTTAAAAGTGTATCAATTTTTCGCAAAGGGTATTAAATATATTTCCAATTTATTTATATTTGATCTTTTTTTATTGGATTAAATAAATTTGACTATGTATTAGTATGTTGGTCGATTGGCCTTATGGTACATGGCTAAAATTTTGCAGTTTGTCCATATTGGAAAATGTGGTGGTTCGAGTGTTTCTAAGCTTTTAGCTGATTCAGCAGTTGTGAGACAAAGATATGCTTCGTATTTTGAGTCCCATATCAATGGTGTGACACCTAATTCAAGCTTTGACTATTTAATATGCCTGCGTAACCCGATTTCAAGGGCTATATCTGCTTTTGAATGGAGAAAAAAATTAGTTGTTTTTGATTCGTCTT
>QCVC01000040.1:0-12481 GCA_003210515.1 Synechococcus sp. AG-683-B21
AACCTGTGTTAATCCCCGCTGGAAGAGGCCTGAGCCATGGACGCGACGAGGCAGAACTCCAGCCATCGCGTCGATTTGACGGACCTCATCCAATCCACGCCCATCGACGCGCTTGCCATCCTTCAAGATCTGCTGACGCATCAGCTTCTTGGTCAGCGCCTTGAAGCTGTTGTTCAGCAATTTCGAACTGCTGGATACGGCCTGACGCACGGCGTCGTCTTCCTTGAGGGTTGCGATTGCTTCAGCTGCATCCGCTTTCACGGCTTCGAGACCGTTATCGCGCTCCTCCTTACTTTGCTCAAACTTGCTGAGCACAGCACTGATTGCTTTCGTGCATTGCTTTTCGAGGTAAGCAGGAACAGTGTTGTCTTCTTTGGGCGCTTCCGGCTTGACCTGCTTAATGCCGAGGTCTTTCAGCAGCGCTTCCTGGGCTTTGATCAGCTCCTGGATCGCCTCATAGCCGAAATCAATCGCTTCAATGACGTCTCCTTCGGGGAGTTGGTTGGCGCCTGCCTCAACCATCACCACACCATCCGCTGTGCCAGCGACGACGAGGTCTAAATCTCCTCGCTCAATTTCCCGGTAGCTCGGGTTGAGAACGAAGTCGTCTCCAAGCAGGCCGACACGCACAGCAGCCATGGGCCCATTGAAGGGGATGCCGGCGAGAAGCGTTGCGATGGATGCGCCTGTGACGGCCAGCACATCAGCTGGAACCCGTTCGTCGAGCGATAGGCATGTTGCAACAACTTGCAAGTCGTCGCGCATCCAACTTGGGAATAACGGCCGCATGGGCCTGTCGATCAGGCGACAGGTCAGTGTTGCGCGTTCGGGGGGACGAGCTTCCCGACGCATGTAGCTTCCGGGAATCCGTCCGGCGGCATAAAGGCGCTCCTCGTAATCGCAGATCAGTGGGAGGAAATCGATTCCATCGCGTCCCTTTGATCGTGTTGCTGTAACAAGCACGGCTGTGTCGCCGCATTCGACCAACACGGATCCACCCGCTTGGGGAGCAAAACGCCCTGTGGTCAGTCTTATCTCGCGTCCGTCAAACGAGATCGACTGTGTTTTTCCTTGCACGACGGCTTATGTCCTTTTGTCAATTGTTATTTTGACATTTCATGGTTTCCATCGACAAGAAAGGGGAGGCTTTCGCCTCCCCTTTCTTGTCGATCAATGTCGAAGGATCAATCTTCTTACCAACTGGACTTCACAACGCCTGGCAGTTCTCCCTTGTGGGCCCGTTCGCGCAGTTGGTTACGGCAAAGTCCAAAGTCGCGGTACACACCACGGGGTTTGCCGGTGGCCCAGCAACGGTTGCGGATCCGAGTTGGGGCACTGTTGCGTGGCAGGGCCTGAATTTTGCGATGAATCTCGAGCCGAGACATCGGATCAGCTGCCGCATTAAACGCTGCCATAAGTGCAGAGCGCTTGGCTGCGTAGCGCTCTGCCATCTTTTTGCGCTTCACGTCGCGGGCAATCATCGACTTTTTAGCCATGCAGCTGAGGGCAGCGTTCAACAGATGGTGAAGTCTACATTCCAAGGCCCTTAAACCATTAGCGCCCAAGCAACTGCTGAACGAAGGTCAACTGGCTGGTGTCGCGAATGACCAGGACCACTGTTAACCCCACGAGAAGAAGAAATCCGGATTGGGCGAACGCCAGTTGAAAGCGTTCCGGGACGGGTTTGCCTCGGACCCCTTCAATGAGAAGAAGCGCCATTTGGCCGCCATCTAGTAATGGCAAGGGCAACGCGTTGAGGACGGCCAAGTTGATCGAGATCAACGCCATGAACAACACCAAACCGCTTCCGCCCTGACGACTCAGCTGGGCACCCATCTCGACAATTTTGACTGGGCCGCTTACCTGTCCAGCTGTGGCTTTGAAGTTGGTAATCAGCCCGCCATAGCCAGCCGCTGTTTGTCCCACCAGACGGACGAACTGGCCTCCGGTGTGTTGGACCAGTTCACCAAGACCGTTGACGGGCCGGCTGGCGCCATTGAGATTGGCTTGCAGCTGCGCTCCGATTCGCCCCTGTCCATCGACATTTGATGGTTTGAGTTCAATTTGCTCAAGTTGGCTCTGGCGAACCCGTTCAACGGAGAGGGTTGTGCTGGGTGCTGCCTTCACCAGCTTCACCATCGACTCCACGCCGGCTTGTCCGGCACCAAGTTTGTTCGAGTTGATCGAGAGGATTTGATCTCCAGCCCTGAAGCCAGCACGAGCAGCTGCGCCATCAGGCTGCACATTCACCACAAGAACGCCTGGATCTGGATCGGCTGGAAGCCCAACAATCGCTGCCTGGCCGAGCAGAATGGCCAACGCCAACGCAAGGTTGGCAAGAATTCCGGCGGCGATCACCAGAGCGCGCTGAGGAAGCGGACGATTGCGCAGCAGGTCGGGATCATCTAGAGGGATCGTGCTGTCTTCGTCGTCATCGGGGAAGGCCACAAAACCACCCAGGGGGAGGAGTCTCAGGGCGTAGGTGACCCCTTTGCGTTGACGTTTAATCAACGCGGGCCCGAAGCCAATGGAGAAGCCACTAACGCGGATGCCTTGAAGCGTGGCGGCAAGAAAATGACCTGCTTCATGCACCACGATCAAGAGAGCAAGCACCAAGAGGGCCGCAAATACGTTCATCCAGCCGAATGCTGCTCAGTCAGCTCATTCTGGCTGGAGCCGTTCAAACCCGACGTATGGCACCAATGGTTTGGGAAGGAGAATGCTTCCATCTGGTTGCTGGCCCGTCTCCAACAAAGCAGCCATGGTGCGCCCTACGGCGAGGCCCGACCCATTCAGGGTGTGAACCAGCTTGGTTTGTTTGCCGTCTTTGGTTCTGATGGCAGATCGGCGGGCCTGGAAATCGCCGCAAACGCTGCAGCTGGAGATTTCACGAAAGGCTCCAGCCCCTGGTAACCACACTTCCAAGTCGTAGGTGCGCTGCGCCGAGAAGCCCAAATCACCCGTGCATAGATCCAAAACCCGGTAGGGCAAGTCGAGGGCCTGCAGCACCGCTTCGGCATCGGCGGTGATTTGTTGGTGTGCCTCTTCGGATTGGTCGGGGTGCACAAACCAGTACAACTCGACTTTGTTGAATTGGTGAAGACGGATGAGGCCGCGCGTATCCCGTCCGTAACTCCCCGCCTCTCGACGGAAACAAGGGCTGTAGGCCGAATAGCGGAGAGGAAGTTGATCGGCTGGAATGATTTCGTCGCGGTGCAGCGACGTCACGGGAACTTCCGCCGTCGGCGTGAGCCAGAGGTCGTCGTCTGCGCAGCGGAAGCTTTCTTCGGCGAATTTCGGCAACTGGCCTGAGCCAGTGAGGCTGGCGGTGTTGACCAAAACCGGTGGCATCACCTCCCTGTAACCCTTGCTGGTGTGGAGATCCAGCATGAAATTGATCAGAGCGCGCTCCAAGCGGGCTCCCTGGCCCATCAGGGTGACAAAGCGGCTCTGGGCAATGCGAACCGACCGTTCGGTGTCGAACAGGTTCAGCCGTTGAGCGATTTGCCAGTGCTCCTCTAATCCTTCCTCGATGCGAGGCGTCCCCCAGCGACGCACTTCGACGTTGTCGTTCTCGCTCTTCCCATCTGGACAGAGTGGCGAAGGAAGATTCGGAAGGCTGAGCAGTTGGTCGCGGAGTTGGCTGGAAAGAGCTTTCTCCTCCTCTTCAAATACCGCCACCTTTTGTTTGATGGCATTGCCCTGTTGCCGGAGAGCGGCAACCTCCTCTCCGTTGGGATCTGCTCCACCTTTGATTTTTAAGCCCACCTCTTTGCCGATGCGATTGCCATCGGCTTGCAGGGTGCTGCGTTCTTCTTCTAACCCTCGCTGCTGCCTCGCAATCAGCTGAAGGCCAGTGAGATCAATGGATTTACCCCGACGTTTTAGTTGTTGAGCGATGACTTCGGGGTTGTCACGCACAAGGCGCTGGTCGATCACGATTCCTGGAACAGCAGCGCCGGCAGCCTATGGCAGCCCGTTCAGAGCACCTGGCCAACCATTACGGCGGCAACGGCTGAGAACACAGTGATTCCAAGAGCTGTCAGGGGATTTTGGCCTTGGGCAACGGCCACCGTGGTAATCACACCGGCGCCAAGGCAAGCCACGCAAAGCTGCATGACGATGTCGTTTTGACGCTCCATGAATTAACCATCAGATGATCGGACCGTAGGGAGCGCTACACAGTGACGCTTGCTTCATGAACCGCATCTTTACGCCCCGTCAGGCTTCGTTACGTCCAGCAATAGAAGCCTGTCGGGCTCGGCCTCCAGCTGCCCATTCTTTGAGGCGCGCTAGTGATTCGCAGGCGGTTCGGGAAAGGGGGATCAGTTGAGACGCCGCTCGAATTAAATCCGTCTCGCTGAGTTCACGGTGTTCGGCGAAGGCCAGATGCATGGCTTCAATCACCGTTTGCTCGAGTTCGGCTCCAGAAAACCCTTCACAGCGACTCACAACGGTTTCCAGGGGAAGAGTCACGCCTGGACGACGTTGTTTTAAATGGAGCTCAAGGATGCTGTGTCGTTCGCTTTCGCTTGGTAAATCCAGCAGAAAGATTTCATCAAAACGCCCTTTGCGCAGCAGTTCTGGCGGAAGTTGATCCACCCCATTGGCGGTGGCAACAACGAAGACAGGAGAGCGTTTTTCGGCCATCCATGTGAGCACATTGGCCAGCACCCGTTGACTCGTGCCGCCGTCGCTTCGGCCATCGCCGCCAAAGCCCTTTTCAATTTCATCGATCCACAGGACACAAGGTGCCATGGCTTCGGCGAGCTGGATCATGTCTCGGGTGCGAGCCTCACTCGCGCCAACCAATCCAGCAAAGAGCCGCCCGACGTCGAGACGCAGTAAAGGCATCGACCAGCTGCGGGCGATGGCCTTTGCAGTGAGGGATTTCCCAGTTCCCTGAGGGCCAACCAAAAGGACGCCTCTCGGTAGAGGAAGCCCAAAGCGTCGTGCCTCCTCAGAGAAGGCGCGATGTCGCTGGTGAAGCCAGCTCTTCAGAGAATCGTGGCCGCCGATGGCTTCGGTGCCTGAATCGCTGCGGCAGAACTCCAATACCTCACTACGGGCGATGGCCTGACGTTTTTCCTCCAGAACCTCAGCAAGATCCTCTGCGCCGATGCTGCCGCGTCGAGCCAAAGCACGCGCTGCGACCTGACGAACACGCATCTCACTAAGACCACTACAGGCCTGGGTGAGCTCATCAAGAACAGCAGGCTCGAGAGAACTTCCGCTGTTTAAACCGATGCTGCTGATGAGCTGACGGAGGTCATCGGCATCCGGTAGCGGAAGGTCCAGCAAGGTCAGCGCTTCGTCGAGATCCGCTGGAGGCGTCCACTGCCCGGAGCAGAGAATCAAGCTGTGGGGTGTGCTGCGCAGCGACGTTTCGAGGTTCCGCAGCATCCTCGCCACGCCAGGGTCATCGCAGAATCGGTGAAAGTCTTTCGCCAGAAGCAGGGTGGGACGACTTGGGTCGAGATTCTGCAACCACTGCAACATGGCCATTGGTTGACGACTACCGACTCCCTCTGCGTTCAACGTGCCGCTCAGGCCATCGATGAAGTTCCAACTGGTCAGCTGACTCTGTAAACGGACTGCGGCCTGGCTTAAGAGGGTTTCAACCCGAACCTCTTCGCTACTTCGAACCCAGATCAGCGGTGTTCGCGCTCGAATCAGAAGATCAAGTTGATGACTCCAGGCCGTACTGCTCATGGGTCACTAAGGCGCCGCAGCGCTTCCCAACGTGGATCTGTCGATGGCTCGAGGTTGGCGACAACGTCTTGATTAAATCTTGGCGCCCCAGGGCACGACTCACCGCAGTCGTTCACAACGGGTAGCTGCAAATTTAGTTGCTCGAAGGCCCATTGCTGGGGATCGAAATTACCGCGTGGGTCGAGGGTTTCGACGAGTCCCTCCAGTTCGGAGATCTCCTCGGATAACTGCAATTGGTCTTGCGTCGGTGGTTGGTCGCCCAACCAGATCAGCTCAGAAGGGGAGGACGACAACTGATGATTGAAGTGTCCAAGGCAACGGTCACAGCTAAGCGTCACGATTGTGCTGAGCTCTGCTTCCACAGCAAGCACATTGCCGCGATGTTCAGTATGGATCTCACCCCGCACGGGTGTTAACGACGGAAGAGCATCGAGGTGACCCTCAAACTTCCAGGTTTTTGGACTGCCAAGGGCCCGTAGCTCTTGAAGAGCAACTGGCTCAAGCTCTGGAATCATTTACCGCCTTTGGGTTCGAAGGGCAGTCGTGAGTCACTCGAGCCACCAGCTGTAGCCGTTGCCGTCACTGTTTGTTGAGACGCCTGCTGATCAAGAATCTTTTGCAAGTTCTCAGGCAAGGCTTCTTTCGTGAGAATGAACGTTTGTAGGGCTTGGAAAATATTGGCGATCACCATGTAGAGCAACACTCCAGCCGGTAGTGGGAAAAACAGGAACATTCCCGTAATCATCACCGGGGTGATTTTGTTGGCGGTGGCTTGTTGGGGGTTCGCTGGCATTCCCATGCCAGATAACAACTGAGAAAGGAACAGCGTTAAACCGAATCCACCCACCAGAATTGCGATATCCCAGTTGACGGCTCCGTCGGCATAGAAGCCCACCTGACCGAGGGCTTTGATGAATAAAAAGCCGCTGCGGGCTGCTAATCCAGGAATTTTTGCTTCGACAGTGGCGTCACCGGCAGCGATCGCGGTGATGGTTCCGTCTTCCGTGACACGGACGATGTCATCACCCTTCGTGACGGACCAGGCTGGGGAGAATTTCCCGGGGTTATCAAGTTCCGTGAGAACGTCGGAAAAGGCTCTCCCGTCTTTGGTGTGCAAATTGACGCTGGCTGACTCGCCGACGCCAATTTTGGTGCCCCTGGGCAGACTTGCGATTACGGGGACGTGATCAGTTTCACCGATAAAAATTGAGTGACTTGCGCTGTTGAAGGGTTTGGGTTCAACGGCTGCGATTTGATCAGCCGGAAGCACCTTCATGTTCAGCGTGTAGGGCACATCCGCAAAGGGTGATCCCCGGAGGGTTGCGAACAGTGCGAAGAGGATCGGCATCTGCACCAACAGAGGTAAGCAACCTGCGAGGGGGCTGCCGAACTCCTTCATGACTTTGCCGAGTTCCTCCTGTTGCTTCTGGGGATTGCTCGCGTAACGGGCTTTGATATCGGCTTGCCGCTTTTGCATCACGGGTTGCGCGATCCGCATCCTTCGAGCGCTACGAATCGATCCAGCACTTAGGGGATAAAGCGCAACTCGAATCACCAGCGTCAAAGCCACGATGGCCAAGCCGTAGCTGGGAACCAATCCGTAGAAAAAATCCAGGATTGGAATGAGAAGGTTGTCGGAGATGTATCCGATCACGTTGAGAAACCCGGGGTTGGTGACGTTCTGACGCCAGTGTGCACGAACAGGTGGTTAGACGGCGAAGCCTTCGACCGACTTGTCAGTTGATGTGGATGAACGCTTGTTGATGCGTTCAAGGATGTAGGCCTCCACTTCCCTGAATCGGGGCAAGGAGCGCATCTCCAGTCGCGCACCGTCGTTCAGAACGAGCACCATGTCTCCCCAGGCACCAAAGCCCCTTGGGACGGTTCTTACTTCGCTGATTTGGGAATACACCACTTGAGTTTTGTCGTTCCCCATCCATCCACCGCAAACTGAGATGCGCCGGCTTGTAATTCGAAAGCGAAGCCAAACGGCTCGAACAATGGCTCCAATCGTGAACGGCAAGCCAATCAAGGTGAAGCCCAGCAGCACATTCAGGATGAGATCTCCCTTCGCTGGTCCGCCCTCGTAGTGAACGTCTTCCTGGATCGTGGTCATCGTTCCAGACCTGCAATTTTCAAGAGACTGTCGCATTCTTCGAGCAATTGCGCGGGTTCGGCTTCCGCGGCATCGGGTCGGAGGCTGAATAACAACCATGTCCCCGCCAAATCGGTGCGCTGTTCGAGGCGTTGTCGAAGGTGGTTATGCAGCAAGCGTCTGAGGCGGTTGCGACGCACAGCTCTCTTGCTCACTTTGTTGCTGATCACCAAGGCACAGCGGCAAGTTGTGTCGTGTTGACTGCGAAGCTCTGATCGAAGCAAAGTCCGATCTCGCTTGATTTGGCGAAGAACCATCCACTTCCCGTGGTGACGACGTTGGGAACGGTGTAAACGGCTGAAGCATCGATGTCCACGCAAACGCATGGAAGCTGGGAGCACCATCAGCCAACTATGGATAAAGCTCATTCGAATGAGGCGAAGTCATCGCATTCACCTCATCAACCCTCAGGCAGTCGCAGGAATTAAACGGCTAGACGAGTCCGTCCCCGTTTCCGGCGGGTGCGAATCACCCGACGTCCGGTATGGGACCGCATGCGAACACGAAATCCTGAAACCCGCTTTCTTTTACGGCTTGTTCCACCGAAAGTGCGTTTTGTCATATGGGTTGTTTGGCGTCCGGCCGGTCTGAGCTAAGGATTTTATCAGTCAGTCCATGTCGATCAGCCAACTGCCGACGTAACCAGACATTGGGACGTCTCCAGGAGCTTGGATCAAGGCGTTGAGTTGATACATCCGCTTCCCTTTGGGGTTAAACAGCTTGATGCGGAGCGAATAATCCCCCTCCATGGGCACGGGCTGGTCGGGGAACACTTCGATGGCTGTTTGATCCTCGTTCACCTCGATGGTGGCGGGAATCTCTTCAAGGCACTTTGAGCGACTCATCATGCTGCCCCGAGATGTGCGGCAGAGCGACATGCGTTCTGGTTTGAGTTTGGCGTCGAAAAAGTCAGGCACCGTCACCGTCAACTTGAGCATGGCTGTCTTGCGATCTTTTTCTCGGAGGGTGAGATACCAATCCGCGCGGTCGTCCTGAATCGCAGAGGTTTGGTAGTAGTACAGCTTCTTGTAACCATCGTTGTTATCCCAGCGAAATTCCATGAGGCCTGACGTGCCTTGAGCGGTTGAGGGAGTCGGTGCGGTGCTGCTCAGGCATGCTCCAACCAGCAGTGCACTCGCGGTCGCTGCGCATGGCATGAGGCGTTGCAGAAGCGAACGGGGCATGGGATAAAGCTTTGTATTTCTCTAATTCTCCTGAGTCCAGCCACAGGGCGACGCCTTTAGGGGTCGGCGTCTCATCTGTCAGTTGTGACGAGATCTGTCCGGGCGTAAGCGTTGAGCCTCGCTCCGATAGGGGTGTCTGGGCTCTCGTGTGGTTGGCATCCAGGCGTGAGCCAATACTCGGATGCAGCGTTCAAGGTCTCCTTGAACGGCCATTTGCTGGCAATCCAACAGGGCAACGCCGTCCCAACCAGGACGTTGACGAGCCATGGCTGCAGGGAAACAGGCATCAAGATCGGCTGTGACAGAAAACGTCACTGAAACGATTTGTTCAGGGGATAAGTCGTTCTCTTCGACGAGGGCGTCAATCAGGTCGCGAACGGCGGATTGAATGGCCGCTGTGGTGTTAGCAGCACTTGTTGTTGCTCCCCGAAGGCCGACCAATTTCAGAGTGGTGTCGCTCATGGGCGATACAGCCAAAGCACCTGACCACTCCCCATGAGCTCCATCGTTAGCCATTGCTGAAGTTGGCTGAACAGCTGCGAGCCCGGGAGCAAGTTGCTCACTTTGCGGCGAGGTTTCCCCAGGGTGACTGGTCGTATGTCGTCTTGATCCAGGTCTGCCAGCTGGGCGGCTAAGCGGAGTGCATGGTCTTCGTCACCTAGTTCATCCACCAGACCTAGCGATAACGCCTGTTCTCCACTGAAAACTCTTCCGTCTGCAAAGGTTTTCACCGTCTCCTCGGTGAGGTTTCGCCCTTTCGCTACAACGCCCACAAATTGGCTGTAGCTGCTGTCGATTAAGCCTTGAAGGAGGGCGCGTTCCTCAGGATTGAGTGCTCGATCGGGGGACAAGATGTCTTTAAATTTCCCGCTCTTCACCGTGTCAAAGCGAATGCCGATGCGTTCAAACACGCGGGACAGATCATTGCCCCGCAAGATCACGCCAATTGAGCCGGTAATTGTGCCTGGATTCGACACAATTTTTTCCGCGCCCACACCGATGTAGACCCCGCCAGAAGCGGAAATATTGCCGAAGCTGGCCACCACGCGGCAGCCCTTTTCCCTCAGTCTCAGCAGCGCCGCATGGATTTCCTGGCTGTCGCCAACCGTGCCACCAGGACTGTCAATTCGTAGAAGCAGTGCGGGGAATTCACGCCGCTTCACCTCCAGTAGAGCCTTGAGAACGCGCTGTCGTGTGGCGCCGTTGATCGGTCCCTCCACAACAATGCGCGCCATTCGGCGGTGTGATTTTCGGCGGAGGGGCCAGATCATGTCGCGCAGGTCTAGACACCATGATCTTAAAAAGAGGCCTTCGAGCGTTCTTCATGCCGTCCATTTGGCTCTGGCTGCTGATGGTGTTGCCCTTCGCTCTATGGGGCACCGCCATGACAGCGATGGCACCGCTTTTGGCGACAGGTGGGCCATGGCTTGTTGCGGGATTACGGCTGTTCCCTGCAGGCTTGGTTCTTCTGTTGTGGGTTGTTTGGACGGGACGATCCGTCTGGATTGATGGCCGCGATTGGGGCTGGTTTGCCCTATTCACTGTGGTGGATGCCTGTTTGTTTCAAGGCCTTTTGGCCATTGGTCTGGATGGGACCGGTGCTGGCCTCGGGTCGGTCTTAATCGATTCGCAGCCGTTGGTGGTGGCTCTCTTGGCGCGAGGGTTATTTGCTGAGTTGATCAACCCTGTCGGCTGGGTTGGCCTGGGTCTTGGCTTAGCTGGAATTTTTTGTCTGGGGGTTCCTGGCGAATTTCTCAACCATTGGTGGTTGTTGGCTGATCCCCCAGCCGTTCAGCAGTTGTTGCAGCCTGGCGAAGTTTGGATGTTGCTTGCCTCTCTCGCCATGGCCATCGGGACTGTTCTCATACGCTTCGCATCGCGTCACAGTGATCCCGTCGCCGTAACCGCTTGGCACATGGTCTTGGGAGGGATTCCTTTGCTCCTTTTATTCGGCTTTGAAAATGGTCTAGAGCCCATCGGATGGTCCGTTGCCGACTGGGGCCGGATGGGATTTGCAAGTTTGCTGGGCAGTGCTTTGGCCTATGGACTCTTTTTTTGGTTTGCCAATCGGCGAGACCTCACAAGCTTCAGCAGCTTGGGATTCTTGACGCCGGTTTTTGCCTTGGCGACGGGCGGCTGGCTGTTGGACGAGCGTTTGGATCCATTGCAGTGGGTCGGCGTGATGTTGGTCTTGTTGTCGGTGATCTGCGTGAGTCAGCGTCGCCGGCTGTGGGAACCCACTCCCGGACTTTCCTCTTAAACGGTTTCGATGCCTGTGCGTTCCCTTCAGCTTGTGCTGGTGAATACCCCCATCGGTGCTCTTGGGAGTGGCCGCGGAGGGGGCGTGGAACTCACTCTCGCCTCGTTGATCCAGGGATTGGTGCGTCAAAACCATCGTGTAACCCTCGTTTCAGCCAAGGGATCGACGCTCCCTTCCGGATGCACCGGCGTGACCCTGGTGGAGGTGGAGGGTGTTGATCAACCCAGCTGGCAGCACGCTGATGCCGATGCTCCGGTTTCGATTCCAAGGAATGGATTGTTGCCAGCGTTGTGGGAGGCGGCTTTACACCATGGGACGAGTGCCGATGCAGTGATCAACTGCGGTTACGACTGGCTTCCGCTATGGCTCACGCCTTGGGTTCAACCCCGCCTTTTTCATTTGATCAGCATGGGGGATGTGGCCCATGTGATGCGTGAGGCCATTGAAGCCGTGGCCTGCAGTCACCCCAAGCGATTGGCCTTTCATACCCATCGTCAAGCAGCCGATTTTCAGCTTCCTGGACCCGCAAGAGTGGTGGGGAATGGGTTTGATCTCAGCCGTTACTCCTTGCAACCGTCCTGTGATGGCCCCCTGGGCTGGGCAGGGCGAATCGCTCCAGAAAAAGGATTGGAGGATGCGGCTCGCGCCGCCGCTGTTCTTGGCGAGTCGCTGCTGGTGTGGGGCTTGCGCGAAGACCCTGCCTACGCCGCTGCTGTAGAAGCGATGGTCCCGGCTGGAACGATCCAGTGGAGGGGATTTCAGCCCACCCATGCGTTGCAGCAGCAGTTGGGTTCCTGCCGTGCCCTAATCAATACACCCAAGTGGAACGAGGCATACGGGAATGTGGTGGTGGAAGCTTTGGCCTGTGGAGTCCCAGTGGTGGCCTATGACCGCGGCGGACCTGGGGAGCTCGTCATCTCTGGTGAAACCGGTTGGCTAGTGCCGCCAGACGATGTGCATGCGCTCGTGACAGCGTTGCGTCATGTCGATCAAATTGACCGTTTTCAATGTCGAGCGTGGGCGGAAAGGAACGCCACATGCGAGGTCTTCAGCGCTCGGGTGAACGCCTGGATTCGTGATGGATTGGAGGCAGATGTCAGCATCAGTTAGATGCATGGAAGGGCCTTGCCGGTGACTGTGTGCTGCCGCCAGCGACGACAGGTCCTTGCG
>QCVC01000041.1:0-12225 GCA_003210515.1 Synechococcus sp. AG-683-B21
GGCTCCCCCGCGCAGGCTGGCGCTTTCCTTGATGAGGCAATTGCTGCCAAGCGCAAGATCATGGGCTTTGGTCACCGCGAATACAAGGTGAAAGATCCTCGGGCGGTGATCCTTCAGTCGCTCGTGGAGGAAATGTTTAACGACTTCGGCCACGACGACTTGTACGACGTGGCCCGAGCGATTGAACATGAAGCGATGGCTCGCCTGGGGCCGAAGGGTATCTATCCAAATGTGGATTTCTATTCCGGTTTGGTGTACCGAAAACTCGGCATTCCGCGCGATCTTTTCACGCCCGTGTTTGCGATCGCTCGGGTGGCTGGTTGGCTTGCTCATTGGCGAGAACAACTGGGAGCGAACCGCATATTTCGCCCATCACAGATCTATTCAGGAGCTCAACCGCGTCGTTGGACCCCGATGGAGAAGCGAGCTGCGTCTACGGCCGATTAAGTTGATGAGACTTCAGTCGACACCATGGTGAGCCCAGGACTGGACCTGGAACTGAGTTTTAGCCAAGCAATGCAGGGTTTTGGCTTCTCCCCAGAGGTCGCTCGGTTGCTCTGGTTGCCGCTGCCAATGCTGCTCGTCCTTGTGGCGGCGGTTGTTGGTGTGTTGGTGTCGGTGTGGCTGGAACGAAAGATTTCTGCTGCCGTTCAGCAGCGTGTTGGTCCTGAATATGCGGGCGCTCTTGGCGTTCTTCAGCCTTTGGCCGATGGCCTGAAGCTGCTCGTCAAGGAAGACATCATTCCTGCAAGAGCCGACAGCATTTTGTTCACCCTTGGTCCGATCCTCGTGGTCGTTCCGGTGATCGTGTCTTGGCTGATTATTCCCTTCGGTCAGAACCTTCTGATCAGCAACGTTGGTGTTGGGATCTTTCTTTGGATCTCCTTCAGCAGTGTTCAGCCGATTGGTCTGCTGATGAGTGGGTATGCCTCCAATAACAAGTATTCGCTCCTAGGGGGGCTGCGCGCTGCAGCGCAGTCGATCAGCTACGAAATTCCTTTGGCCTTAGCAGTGCTGGCCATTGTGATGATGAGCAATTCCCTCAGCACGGTCGACATCGTCAACCAACAAACCGGGGCGGGCATTCTTAGCTGGAATATTTGGCGTCAACCCGTTGGTTTTCTGATCTTTTGGATCTGTGCTCTAGCTGAATGCGAGCGTCTTCCTTTCGATCTCCCGGAGGCTGAGGAAGAACTCGTGGCGGGCTATCAAACCGAATACGCCGGGATGAAATTTGCCCTTTTTTACCTGGCGGGCTACATCAACTTGGTCTTGTCGGCCGTGTTGGTTTCGGTGCTCTATTTGGGGGGTTGGGGTTTCCCAATTCCTGTGGAGTGGCTGGCTGGCTGGCTCCATCAACCCATTGATGCCCCTGTTGTCCAGGTGATCACAGGCTCTGTGGGCATCATGATGACAATCCTGAAGGCCTACCTCCTGGTTTTCGTTGCGATCCTGCTCCGGTGGACCACGCCTCGGGTTCGGATCGACCAGCTGCTGGACCTTGGCTGGAAGTTCCTGCTTCCACTGGCGCTTGTGAATTTGCTGGTTACGGCAGCTCTCAAGTTGGCTTTCCCTGTGGCATTCGGCGGCTGAATCCGCCTTCCACTCCTCGACTCCGCCATCATGGGGTTGAGGACTGTTATCACCCTTCCCCTGGTTCCTGTCGATGTTCGGATTCCTCAAACAGGTTGGTGACTACACCCGGGATGCTGTGGATGCAGCCCGGAATCTGGCGCAGGGCTTTGCGGTCACCTTCGACCACATGCAGCGCCGTCCCGTCACAGTGCAATATCCCTACGAAAAGCTCATCCCTTCAGAGCGTTACAGGGGCAGGATTCACTACGAGTTCGATAAATGCATTGCCTGTGAGGTGTGTGTAAGGGTTTGCCCGATCAACCTTCCGGTGGTCGATTGGGTGATGAATAAGGCAACGAAAAAGAAAGAGTTAAGGAATTACTCCATCGACTTTGGTGTTTGCATTTTTTGTGGAAATTGTGTCGAGTACTGCCCGACCAATTGCTTGTCGATGACTGAAGAATATGAGTTGGCGGCCTTCGACCGCCATAGTCTCAACTACGACAACGTTGCGCTTGGTCGTTTGCCCACGAGTGTGACGACCGACCCATCGGTTCAGCCCTTGCGCGAGCTTGTGTACCTGCCAGCTGGGGAAATGGATCCCCACACTGTTTCAGCTGATCGCCCCCGTGCTGGCAAGCTTCCGGCTGAAGTGTTGGAAACCCTTGCTCCAGTCAAGGATGAGGGACAATCCTCCAAGGCTGTCTTGAAGGAGGACGCATGACTATCGCGACAAGCACGGAACTGATTTGTTTTCTAGTGCTGTCCGCTGTCGTCGTGACCGGCGCGCTTGGTGTTGTCCTTCTCAGCAACATTGTTTACTCAGCCTTCCTCCTTGGTGGAGTGTTTATGGCAGTGGCTGGTCTTTATCTGCTCTTGAATGCCAGCTTCGTTGCGGCGGCTCAGGTGATGATCTACGTCGGGGCCATCAACGTTTTGATCTTGTTCGCGATCATGCTCGTGAACAAGCGGGAAGATCTCAAAGCGATTGCCAACCTCACCACCCGTCGGATTGTGTCGGGGGGTGTTTGCCTCGGTCTCCTCGCCCTGTTGGTGCGCGTGGTGGTGACGACACCCTGGTCCCTGCCTGGGCCAGCTGCGGTGGGAGAAGAAGCCACTGCGCGCATTGGTGAACACCTCTTCACGGATTACTTGCTCCCGTTTGAGTTGGCGTCTGTGCTGTTGCTCATGGCCATGATTGGAGCCATCGTTTTGGCCCGTCGTGATGTGTTGGCGAACGACGTGGTCACTGGTGAAGCGGCCGATCAGGGCTTGATCGAAAAAGCACGAACTCCCCTCCTCCTAGAGCGGCGCTCTTCTTGATTGCCATACCCATGAACGATCTTCTTTCCACACTTCCTTCTCTTCAGGCCTACCTCTTGGTGGCGGCGATGCTGTTTTGCATCGGTGTTTGGGGGTTAATTAACAGCCGAAACGCCGTGAGGGTGTTGATGAGCATTGAGCTCATGCTCAATGGGGTGAACATCAATTTGATGGCGTTTTCTTCCTATGTCGATGGTGATCTCATCCGCGGCCAGGTGTTTGCGGTTTTTGTGATCACCGTTGCAGCTGCAGAGGCTGCCGTTGGTTTGGCCATCTTGCTGTCGCTTTACCGCAACCGAGTTACCGTCGACATGGAGCAGTTCAATCTGCTGCGCTGGTAGTTGCTCCCCTAAAGGGTCATGCGTCTCGACCGGGTCTGGGTGATCTATCGGGCTGACAGTCCACCGGCCCAACGTGAAGCCCGCCACTGTGCCAAACAGTTAGAAGCCTTAGGTGCCAAGGTCGTTTCGGCGATGTCTGGTCCCCGTGCCAATCCCTTCCCAGGGCTTCTCGCTGTGGAGGGGGAACTTCCCAATTTGGCGGTTGTATTAGGAGGGGATGGCACGGTTCTTGGTGCTGCCCGCCACCTTGCCGTCCACGACATTCCCCTCCTCAGCATCAATGTGGGTGGGCATCTTGGCTTCCTCACCCATGACCGACGTGTGTTGCAGGGTGATGAAGTTTGGCAGCGTTTGCTCGACGATCAATTTGCGATTGAGCGGCGGATGATGTTGCAAGCGATGGTGGACCGTCGTTGTGCCGCGGAGCGAGCTGAGGGCCCGGCGCTGTTACAGCAGCCCGATGTTGAAGACGATGAGGAACACCATTGGGCTCTGAATGATTTCTATCTGCGGGCTTATCGCGATGAAATTTCTCCGACTTGCACGCTTGAGCTCGAGATTGATGGAGAGGTGGTGGATCAGGTGCGGGGCGATGGACTGATCCTGGCGACCCCAACAGGGTCGACGGGTTATGTGATGGCAGCTGGAGGACCGATCTTGCACCCAGGTATTGACGCCATCATCGTCACGCCGATTTGTCCGATGAGCCTCTCAAGCCGCACTGTGGTGGTGCCACCCCGTTCCAGGCTTGTGCTTTGGCCCTTAGGGGATGCAGGCCATCAAATTAAGCTTTGGAAAGATGGAGTGGGATGCACGGTTTTGCAACCGGGGGAGTGTTGTGTGGTTCAACAGGCACGCCATCACGCGCAGATGGTGTTACTTAATCAAAGTCCTTCGTATTACCGAACGTTGACCCACAAACTCCATTGGGCTGGAAGCCTGACGGCCAGTCAGCCTTCACCGAATTGAAGGATCTATGGCTCTTGAGATCGAGCGTCGTTTCTTGGTGTCTGGGGAGGCCTGGCGAGCTCATGTCGGGTGTGCTCAGCCTTTGCGGCAGGGTTATTTGGCTGCTAGCGCTGAAGGGGTCACGGTGCGCTTGCGCATCAAGGGCAACAACCAGGCATGGCTCACCCTGAAAGCTCCCGCTGGTGTCAGCGGCTTGGTGCGGCATGAGTTCGAATACGCCATTCCTGTGGATGACGCCGAGGCCATGTGGCACCTGGCACCGCATCGCTTGGAGAAGACCCGCTGGCTTCTTGATCTCCCTGGGGGCGAATGGGTTGTGGATTGTTTTGCTGGGGCGAATGCTCCTTTGGTGTTGGCGGAAGTGGAGCTCCCTCAGGTGGATCAAGCCGTAGTGATACCGCCATGGTGTGGCCTTGAGATCACGGGAGAATCGCTCTGGTCGAACGCTGTTTTAGCCCAACATCCTGTGCAGTCATGGCCTCTGCAGGAACGGGTGCGGCATGGGTTGGCGTGAGTCCTGGACCAATTTATAGATTTCCTTTAGATTTAAGTCAAACGAGCGGTGGTTCGGCAATGGTTGGTCTTTACGACGCAACAGGAATGCTTCGCTTCGTTGGAAGCAGTATCGAAGCCTGTATGGAATACGCCAATTTGTTTGAGCTTGCGTTGCTTCCGTCTTCGCTTCAAGCCTTGCCGGAACCCGTCGTTGCTTCGATCAAGGTTCGTGGGGATCGGCATCTGGAAGAGCGCAGCAATTAAAACCGTCGCGACAAATCTTTCCGTTGTCCATCGCCCAATTCAGCAAAGCTACCCGGTTTTTTGAACCTGTTTTGGTGAACACATTGCTCACATGGTTGTCCACGGTGCGTTTGCTGATGGTCAAACGATCGGCGATTTCTTGATTGGTGAGACCCTCTGCCACCAACTGAATGATCTCGATCTCCCTGGCAGACAGGGAAATGTCCAAGGGATCAGTTGTATCGACGGATGACATAGTCAACCCCTTTGGAGACATGTTAGTCCCGACCCAAGTCCAATCCTGCATAGTGGTGCGTTGAAGCAATAGAAGGCTTTGACGACGGCGCTCCAGTGCGCAATTGAGGCTGGAAAGCAGGCACTCACGGCAGAGGTCATGCCGCCAAGAGGAGCTGATCCTGCTCATATGCTTGCTATGGCGGCTCATGTTCAGGGGCGCGTGCATGCTTTGAACGTCACGGATGGCAGCCGTGCCGTCATGCGAATGAGCAGTGTGGCCGCCTGCAAACTCCTGATCGAGGCAGGTGCTGAACCTGTGTTGCAGTTGGCTTGCCGCGATCGCAATCGGATTGCGCTGCAGGCGGATTTGCTCGGTGCCCATGCTTTGGGGATTCGCAACCTTCTTTGTCTTACGGGCGATCCCGTTCGCAGTGGAGATCAGCCTTCGGCGCGGCCTGTTAATGAGTTCGAGTCTGTGAAATTGCTGCAGCAAGTGGAGGCTCTTAATCGGGGTGAGGATCCCGTGAAGGGCAGTCTTCCTGATGGTGCTACTGCTCTTTTCCCAGGGTGTGCAGCCGACCCTCACTCGCGGAGTTGGAGTGGTTTACAGCGTCGATTGCAGCGGAAGGCTGGAGCCGGTGCTCGATTTGTACAAACCCAAATGGTGATGGACCCGCAGGTGTTGGACCGGTTCCAGCGGGAGCTGGCGGGGCCGCTTCAGCTTCCAGTTTTGGCAGGGGTGTTTTTGTTGAAATCGGCCAAAAATGCCCTGTTTATTAACCGTGTGGTGCCAGGGGCATGCATTCCCGATCACTTAATCGAGCGTCTTGAAGGCGCATCGAATCCCGCGATGGAAGGCGTTGCCATTGCCGCTGAGCAGGTGCGGCAATACCTCGGCATTGTTCAGGGTGTGCATCTCATGGCGATTAAGGCAGAGGAGCGAATCCCCTTAATCCTTGATCAAGCGAACATCAGTTCACTGACGACATGAGATCTGTGCCAAGCAGCTCGGCCATCGCTTTTTGTTGAGGTGAGGGTTCCACAAGGTCTTGGCGTCGTGCATCGGTGATCAACCAATCCAGGGAGGCTTCTTGAAGATCGAAGTGGTCCCCATCTTTGCCAACGCAATAACGACCGAACACAAGTTTTTCAACAAGTTGAACGCCCGCTCCAATACGGGAGTAGTCAAAAATAATCGAATTATCAATCGTGGCTCCTTCGCAAATATGACAACTAGGCCCAATCATTGTGGGACCAATAATCGTTGCACCGTCTTCGATTTTCGTCATCCCTCCGACGTATACGGGCCCAGTCACATTGATTTTGTCCCAATTAGCGGCCACGTTCAGGCCGGTGTAGACGCCTGGACGGATCTCTTTGCCAGGAATACCCACTTGGCGAACATCACCAGATAAAACGCTACGAATGGCCTGCCAATAGTCGGGAACTTTGCCAATATCCACCCACTCAAAATCCATTGGAATGGCATAGAAGGGAGCTCCAGAGGCCGCTAGCTTCGGAAACAAATCTGAGCCGATATCGAAGGACACTCCTGAAGGGATGTGCTCAAAAATTTCAGGTTCAAAAATGTAGATACCAGTATTAATCGTGTCGCTCAGGGCCTCATCGATACTGGGCTTTTCTTGAAACGAGGAAATCCGACCTTCGTCATCAGTCACGACAACGCCGTAGCTGCTCACCTGATCTTTGGGAACGCGCTTGGTGACCAAGCTGGCGATGGCCCCTTTCTCTCGGTGCCGCTTCAGTGCTTCGGTGAGATCGAGGTCGATCAGCGCATCACCGCAGAGCACAACAAAGGTGTCGTCAAAAAAATGTTGAAAATCCTGGATTTTTTTCAGGCCACCGGCAGAACCCATCGCACTGCCAATGAGTTCTCCATCTTCAATGCGTCCTTCGAAGCTGTAGGCCAGTTCAACGCCAAAACGTTGACCATCTCGGAAATAGTTTTCAATTTCTTCGGCCAGGTGCGACACGTTCACCATCACTTCGGTGAAACCGTGCTCCTTCAATAGTTCCAGCAGGAATTCCATCACTGGCTTTTGCAGGATTGGAATCATCGGCTTTGGGATCACATGTGTGATCGGCTGCACCCTTGTCCCCTTGCCAGCCGCCAGAATCATCGCCTTCATTGGCGTTTCGGGCTCCTGAGTTGGCAGCACATTAGACCAAATTTAGGCAGCAACGGCTGTTGGCGCTGGTATTGGGGTCGCAACCTGGAGGCTGCTGATCGGTAATTGCGTTGGGATGCCAGCTGCTGGGATCCGTTTGAGCCGTAGTGGTCCGTGCAGCCATTGCGATTGTTCGAGCTCCACACTGCCTTGTGAGGACAGAAAGAGAAGGGCCCAGAACACGCCCACCCTGTCTTGATCAAGATCAGCTGCGGCCACCTGGCCCCAGCGTTGGACGAGGCCTTCAAAATCCACCCAATCCAGGGCGTCTTCCCAGCCGTTTAGAAACACGCCGAGGGCTGCCGTGGTTTCCGGTAACTTTTCGCGGTGCGCCAAGTTGGCAACTTGGTTGATGGCGTCACGGGTACTGAACCGCTTGCGGCGTTGACGGCGGCGCATCTCCAGTTCGTCGGACTCGAGCTGCCCGGCAATGCTCTCGAGCTGTTCAATGAGTTCTCCGAGAGTTACCGGCCGACGGAGTGGTGGAGGTGCCACTGGTCGCCGCAGCAGATGACGTTCAGGTCGTCGGGGTAAATCGAAGCTGGGATCCAGCCATCCCTGATCATCAAAGTCGGTGTCGAAATACTCCTCCACTTCTGGGGGCGGTGGAAGCATGCTGGCTTCGAGAACTTCTGCTTTCAGACCCACAAGCACTGAAGCGGCCAAAAAGGCTTCACTGCTCTCTGCAAGATCCCGTTCATAGCTGCCACCGCGTCCTGCCAAAGCCGCTGCGATTTGACGCGGAACTTCGATGCGTTGCCTGAGTTGATCAAGAAAACCGTCTACGACGGCAATAACATCCACGTCCCAAGGATCGAGATCGCCCCGCTCGGCAGCATCTTGCAGAAGTCGGATCGCAAGGCGGGCACCGGCATCAGCACCTTCGTTGGGGACCGCCTGATGCAATGGACTCCCTTCTCTAGTCAAAAGGTATCGACCCCATCGCTGGTCGGCTAGCCCCGCATCACGATCGTCTTCAGGTGCTGCTTATGGGTGAGTCGACTTCGCTGGTGCTCACGGTGGTGGCAGGGAGAAGGCCAAGCTGCGTTTCGACCGTGGAACGATATCGATTGAGATCGGTTTCCAGCTCTTGAATGCGAACCTGTTGAGCCTCAAATTCAGTCGCTTTGCTCAGTTGATCCACGTTGTTCAGCATCCCCGTCCAGGTGGCGAAAAACCAAGCGGATGCGGCACCGATCCCGGCGACCATCAGCAACAGACCGGCCAAAGGCAGGGTGTATTGCATCCCTGGTAAGACATGAACAGTGGTGGGAGCCGTGTTTTCAAGGGTGAAAAACACGGTAATCAGCCCGAAAACGAAGATCAGTCCGAAATTGATCTGGCGCATGGATGTGGCGTCTCGGCCGAACGAACTTAAGAAGTTCTGGCGCTAGGGCCACCGCATCGATACGTCACTTAGGAGTTGGCGCGCTGAGGTTCGGAGCGCGCAGGATGGCTGGAACCGTTGATTGGCCTCGAATTAAAGGGGCGGTGGGTTTCGTGAGTTGCTCCATAGCGGTCACATCACGGCTCACCAAAGCCTCGATGGAGCTGCTGAAGCTATCGGTCATCAGGCGTGGATACAAACCGATGCCGATGATCGGAACCAGTAAGCAGCCAATGATGTAAACCTCGCGAGGCTCGGCATCCACCAGGTTGGTGTGGGAAGCCAGCTCAGCTTTCTCTTTGCCAAAGAAGATTTCTCGCAGCATTGAGAGCAGGTAAACGGGTGTGAGCACAACGCCCACGGCGGCTAGACCGCAAATCACCACGCGGAAAGGAAGGGTATAGGCCTCGTCAGTGGCGAACCCTGCAAAAATCATCAGTTCGCTCACAAAACCGCTCATCCCTGGCAGGGCAAGGGAGGCAAGGGCGCAAACGGTCCAAAGGGCGAACATGATTCTCATTTTTTGGCCAATACCGCCCATCTCATCCAGTAGCAACGTGTGGGTGCGGTCGTAGGTGGCTCCGACGAGGAAGAACAGGCTGGCACCGATCAATCCATGGCTGATCATCTGCAACATCGCGCCGCTGCTGCCAAGAACACTGAAGCTGCCGATGCCAATCAGCACAAAGCCCATATGGCTGATGGAGCTGTAGGCAATTTTCCGTTTGAGATTGCGTTGGGCGAAGGATGTGAGGGCGGCATAAATGATATTGACCACTCCTAAAACGATCAGCAGTGGTGCGAACTGGGCATGGGCAGCTGGCAGTAGCTCACAGTTGAATCGCAGTAGGGCGTAGCCACCCATCTTCAGAAGGATGCCAGCCAGCAGCATGTGCACGGGCGCTGTGGCTTCTCCATGGGCATCCGGTAGCCAGGTGTGCAGCGGCACAATCGGCAGCTTGACCCCGAAGGCGATGAGTAGTCCCGCGTAACACAGCAACTGGAAGCCATTGCCAAAGTCTTTCGCAGCCAGTGCTGTGTATTCGAAGCTTGGCGTTCCTCCTCCGAAAAACCCCATGGCAAGAGCAGCCAAGAGGATGAACAGGGAGCTCCCTGCGGTGTAAAGAATGAATTTGGTGGCAGCGTATTGGCGTTTTTTGCCGCCCCAGATGGCAAGTAGCAGGTAAACCGGGAGAAGTTCGAGCTCCCATGCCAAGAAGAACAGCAGCATGTCTTGCACGGCAAAAACGGCGATTTGGCCGCCATCCATTGCCAGAAGCAGGAAGAAGAACAAACGCGGTTTGAACGTCACCGGCCAGGCCGCTAAGCAGGCAAGGCTGGTGATGAAGCTCGTTAGCAGGATGAGGGGCATTGATAGCCCGTCGGCTCCGACGGTCCAGGTCAGACCGATCTCTGGCAGCCAACTAACGCGTTCAAAGAGCTGCAGACCGCTCAGGCTGGGGTCATAACCCGTCAGATACCCCGCAACCGTGATCAGAAAGGTGATCAGGGTGACGATCAGGGCATACCAGCGAATTTGCTTGCCTTCCCCCTGGTCGGGGATGAAAGGGATGAGCAGCGCTCCGCCGATGGGCACCAAAATCGACAGGCTCAACCATGGAACTGTCGCTTGCACGGGGTCGCTCAGCCCGGCGACTGCAAACTCGATCACGGACTACCCAGCTCTCCACTGGCTGGATCGTAGAAATCACTGGGCCTGTGTCATCACCTCGATAGGCGATGACACACATGCCGATCTTGATCAGCTGATCGGTCCGCCGATCACACCGAATAAAACAACCATCGCAATGACGCCGCCAAACACGATCAAGGCATAGAACTGCGCACGGCCAGTCTCCAGGTATTTCAAGCCTTCTCCGCTACCGAGGGTGAGCAAACCGGTGAGGTTCACCACCCCATCCACCACCTTCGCGTCCACCTCAAGTACCTCTCTCGCGAGCTTCCGACTACCGCGAACAAATAATTTTTCGTTGATCGAATCGAGGTACCACTTGTTCGCCAGGAAGGCGTTGATCGTGGGGAAGCGACCAGCAACCAGCTGACCCAAATCAATCCGTCGCAGGGCATAAGCGAGAACTGCCAGGGTGATGCCCACCAGTGAAATGGCAACTGAGGCTCCTGCCAGAGGTAGGAACTCCGCCCAGCTGAAATGTTCGGCCATTTCCGCTGCTTCTTCAGGGTTCAACAAGCCCGCAAAGCGACTGTTCCAAGGCGTTCCTAGCAAACCAATCAGCACAGATGGAACAGCCAAAACAGCGAGGGGGACGGTCATGGGCCAGGCCGACTCATGAACGCTGGTGGCGTGGTCGCCATGCTCCTTGTTCTCTTTTCCGACGGCGGCAAGCAGCGATGTTTGCATCGCCTTGTCGTTGCCACGGAACTCCCCTTCGAAGGTGAGGAAGTAAAGCCGGAACATGTAGAAGGCCGTCATGCCGGCGGTGAGGAACCCGACAAGCCACAGCACTGGGAAGGCATTGAAGGCTTGTCCCAGGATTTCATCTTTGCTCCAGAAGCCTGCCAAAGGAGGGATTCCGCTGATCGCGATGCAACCGATAAAAAAGGTGATGGCGGTAATCGGCATCTTTTGGCGCAAGCCACCCATGAGGCGCATGTCCTGAGCCAAGACGGGTTCGTGACCCACCACGTCTTCCATGGCATGGATGACGGACCCCGAGCCCAAAAACAGCATTGCTTTGAAAAAAGCGTGCGTCACCAGATGGAACATTCCGGCAACCGGAGCTCCGCAGCCCATGGCCAACATCATGTAACCGAGTTGCGACACGGTGCTGTAGGCCAAACCTTTTTTGAGGTCCATCTGGGTTAGGGCGATGGAGGCTCCAAGGAAGCAGGTGATTGTTCCAACCACTGCAATAACGGTTTGAACAACTGGGAATTGGGTGTAGAGCGGATCCAATCGCGCGACGAGGAACACCCCAGCCGCCACCATCGTTGCGGCGTGAATTAGAGCCGAGATGGGCGTTGGTCCCTCCATGGCATCGGGTAGCCAAACGTGGAGGGGGAATTGAGCCGATTTCGCCATCGGACCCATAAACACCAGGAGGCAAAGCAGTAATGCAGCCCATGGAGCGACGCTGCCATTGGCTAGTCCTTGTTGCAAGCCATCGGCAATGCCTTGGAAATCAAAGCTTCCAGTGGCCCAAAACAGGCCAAGGATTCCCAGGAGAAGTCCGAAATCGCCAACGCGGTTGACTACAAATGCTTTTTGGGCAGCGTGGGCAGCGCCGTCTCTGTCGTACCAGAAACCAACAAGCAGATAGGAACACATCCCCACCAGCTCCCAGAACACATAGATCTCGAGCAGATTGGGACTAATTATCAGCCCAAGCATCGAGCTGCTGAAGAGGGCGAGATAGGTGAAAAACCGAACGTAACCTTTGTCGTGGGCCATGTACCCGTGGGAGTACACCATCACCAACAAGGCAAT
>QCVC01000042.1:0-12190 GCA_003210515.1 Synechococcus sp. AG-683-B21
CGCCGAACGGAATGAATTGCAGCCTTGCTGATCCCGCGAGAGCACCACTCTCGATATCGAGGAGTAGGAGATGGTCGTAAAAGGGGTCGCGTCCATCCAAGTCAAGGCTCCTGCCTGAACCGGACAACTGTTGTCGGTATGTGGACTCCCGCAGCGTCCCAACGGCTTCAGCCACTGGACCAAACTGGCTCCCTGCGATGAGATGCAGCTCGAGCCCGTCCAGAGTGAAGAGACGACTGCTGTCTGGATCGGAGCCGTTCCAACCCCTTGGGAGAAGAACGTCATCCTGGGTGGCAGATCCTGTCAGTGCCATGGGCCCCGCTCATAAACGGCATTATGCGGGAAGATTGGGTCCAAATTTTTAGCAGATCACACCTTTTGTCTCCAATGCCCTTCATCCTTCGGTCCGGTTTGTCTGCAGGCATTGCCGCCACTTGGATGTTGACCGTATCGCTCACCTGGGGCTGCAGCGTGCGGGCGGAAGAACGGCGGAATTGGCTGAAGGTTCCATCCCGTCCGGCACCGACGGCTTTCCCTAAACCCAGATCTGTTTCCGTCAGCTTTTTCCCAGAAGCCTCCTATCGCTATCGGCTCGGCCCTGGCGACAAATTGGTGATGTCGGTGTTCAAAATTGACGGCTATGAGGCCTCTGTGCAGGTGCTCAGCGACGGCACGATCAACTTGCCCCGATTGGGAACAATGGACGTCTGGGGATTGACGATGGATGAGGCACGTCAACGGATTACGGACGGCTACCAGCAGATTCTTCGCCGTCCGATTGTTTATCTCGACCTTGTTGAGCAGCGTCCTGTTCGCGTCACGGTGACCGGTCAGGTTGGTCGTCCCGGAGTCTTCACTCTCCCCGTGAATAACCCAGGGAGCATCTCCAGCGATGGAGAGCTGGGAAGTGGTGGTGGTTGGCCCACCATGGTGGATGTCATCCAGCGGGCTGGAGGGGTTGCCGCGATGGGCGATCTCTCGCGGTTGGAATTGCTTCGGCCATCCCATCAACGGGGTGCGAGCTCAAAGCGTTACGTCTTCGATTACCTCACCGTTTTGAAACAGGGAGGCTTTGCCCCCAATCCATTGATTTACGACGGCGACAGCATTCGGGTTTTGAAGGCTGATGCTCCGATCAATGCTGATTTAATTACGACTGCGTCGTCGAATTTCGCACCCTCAACGATCGCTGTGAAGGTTGTAGGGGAAGTGGCTTCGCCAGGACTTGTTGAAATTCCATCCAACGCTCCCCTTTCGGAAGCGATTCTTGCTTCGGGTGGCTTAAGCAGCCGGGCCAGCGTGTCGCGGGTTGATTTGATTCGGATGGATGGTGAGGGGCGCACCACGATCAAACAGATGTCTTACAGCCCAGGTGCCGAGTTGGGCAGCTCCGACAATCCGCCCCTGCGGAGTGGTGATGTGGTGGTGGTTGACCGCAACAACATCGCCAAGTTCAGTGATGGGATGAACAATGCCCTTGAACCGCTCACTCCGATCGTGAATGCGGCTTCGGTTTTACGAATTTTGGGCCTCCCCGGGGCCGGAGGCAACAGTCGACGCTGATCAGCGCTCCCTTCTCTAACGTTCAAATCCCAAGTCGATCCCAAATCACGTTGAGGTTGTCCTGGTGAACGTCGGTGCTGAAGCACGCGGCTAATCCATCTCCTGAGAGATGGGCCTTCACATCAGCATCGTTTTCGAGGTTGGCGCGGAAGTCGCCCCCTTCCGTATTCCATGCGGTGTGGGCGTTGCGTTGGACGAGGCGATAGGCCTCTTCCCGACTCATTCCGGTGCTCACGAGGGCGAGAAGGACGCGCTGACTGAAGACCACCCCGCCATACACATTCATGTTGCGGCGCATGTTGTCGGGGTAGACGCCCAATCCTTGAACGACAGCGGTCATCTCCCGCAACATGAAGTGCAGGGTGACGGAACAATCCGGCAACATCATCCGTTCGGTTGAACTGTGGCTGATGTCGCGCTCATGCCAAAGGGTCACATTTTCGAGGGCTGCAATCGTGTAGCTGCGAATCACCCGGGCGAGTCCGCTGATCCGTTCGCTACGGATCGGATTGCGTTTGTGGGGCATGGCGGAGCTGCCCTTTTGTCCTTTGGCGAAGTTCTCCTCCACCTCGAGCACATCGGTGCGCTGAAGGTTGCGAATTTCAGTGGAAAACCGCTCGAGGGACGCTGCTACCAGGGCCAGGGTCTGCACGTAATCGGCATGACGATCACGGGAGATCACTTGGGTGCTGGCTGTGTCTGGTGTTAATCCGAGGATGTCGCAACTGATCGCTTCCACCTGTGGATCGGTGTTGGCATAGGTGCCCATCGCGCCACTGATTTGTCCGACGGCCACATCAGCTTCCAGGCGTTCGAGCCGGCTGCGGTTCCGTTCGGTTTCAGCCAACCAGCCGGCCACTTTGAATCCAAAGGTGATCGGTTCGCCGTGGATGGCGTGGGAGCGTCCGATCATCTCCGTGCTTTTGTGCGCACGGGCCAACGTTCTGAGGGCATTGGCGAGGGCATCGAGTTCGACGCGCAGCAGCACGACTGAGCGCTTCATCTGCAGGGCCAAGCCCGTATCCAAAACATCGGAACTGGTCATGCCGACGTGGATATGCCGGCCTGCATCGCCGACATGCTCATTCACATTGGTGAGGAAGGCGATCACGTCGTGACGGACTTCTGCCTCAATTTCCAGAATCCGCTCGACGGAAAAGGACGCTTTGGTTTTGATCGTTTCTAGGGCCTCTTCCGGCACACGGCCGAGGCGGCAGTTCGCTTCGGTGGCTGCAATTTCCACATCAAGCCAACTTTGAAATTTGGCTTGCTCACTCCAGATTGCTCCCATCTCGGGGAGGGTGTAGCGCTCGATCACCGGCTCGCTCGCCCATACGAATTAATGAATCTATGGGGCGGTGGGCGGCCAACTCCAGCTCTCAGCATTGAAGTTGAAGCGATTGCTCGATCTAGGCGATGGCTTCGACCATTTGATCCCATTGCTTTGGGGGAACAACGCAGAGATTCAGAACGTTTGTTGCCCAAACTTCTGGTTTTGAAAACCGTTGTTTTGGTGCCGCGTTGCTCCTTGCTGCTCAGCCTCAGAGGGCTGTGCCGTCGCGATCTCCTGTGCGGATGCGAACCACAGACTCCACAGATGAGATGAAGATCTTGCCGTCGCCGATCTCGCCAGTGCGGGCTGCATCAGCGATGGCGGTGACCACCTCATCGACACGGTTGGATTCAACGACCACTTCAATCTTCAGCTTTTGGAGGAATTCCACAGTGAATTCGGAGCCGCGGTAGCGCTCCACTTGCCCTTTTTGACGGCCAAAACCACGGACTTCGCTGACGGTCATGCCGATGATGCCGGCTTCCACTAACGCCACCTTGACGTCTTCCAATTTGAAGGGGCGAATAATTGCTTCAACCTTTTTCATGCTGTTGGATCAACTGAATCCAGGATGGCTCGGAACATACCCAGGGGTGTCATCGCTGTTACAGAACACTGCTGTGACTTTGTTGCTTAAGGTCGATCCAGATTGATTCCTTTTGAGCATTGACTGGAGCCGCATCTCAACAACAGACCGAGACGCCGCTGTATGGAGAACGGGCGATTGATGAGGCTGAGCTGATTTGTTTTGACAACCCTCGGCCTGGTCGTGCTTATGAGGTGAGTATTGAGCTGCCGGAATTCACCTGTAAATGTCCCTTTTCCGGCTACCCAGACTTTGCAGTGCTCCGGCTCATTTATCAGCCGGGTCCCCGCGTGGTGGAGCTCAAGGCGATCAAGTTGTATGTGAACAGCTATCGAGATCGATCGATCTCCCATGAGGAGGTGTCCAATCGGATCGTTGATGATTTGGTCGCCGCCTGTGATCCTGTTTGGTTGCAGTTGGAAGCAGACTTCAACCCCAGGGGCAACGTCCACACGGTGGTACGCGTCAGCCATGGCACCCGTCAGCTCTGCTGATGGGCCAATGCTGTTTGCCTGAGCAGGCTTGGTAATTCTTTGGCAAAGGCGGTGAGGTTGCGATTGCAAAGGCCACCCACGTGTAGCTGACCGTCACTGGCAATCGCCCACAGTTGACGCGTCGCAATCAAGCTGAGCCCGCCTCCGATGAGCATCACGGCGAAGCCCAAATACACCAATGGCACGCCTGGATCACGCTTGAGTAACAAGCCACTTGCTGGAAGAACAGAATTCACCCGCATCGGTAAACCCTTCACGTCCACGGCTGGACCCCCAGGACGTAGCAGGGTGAGCAGTGTGCCGTCAGTGTCAAAAATATTGATCGGTCCCTGTTCGTTTTCAACACTCAAAAACACGGGTTCGCTTCCATCCGGTCGAGTCGGTAATACGAGTCCCCACACTTGTTCGCCGAGCTCAGGGAAGCTGCGGAGCGCAAGCTGTAATTGTGGGCTTCGGCCGATTTGAAGGGTGATCGCGGCGAGCGACCAATCCGCTTGATAAATGGTGATTCCCCGATGCCGCAGAGGATGGTTCACGCTGATTTCGCGATCGAGCGAGTTTCCGTTTTCCTCGAGGTGCAACTGAGAGCGAAATTGTTCAGCCCGTCCCGCAGGGTCGCGGTCCACTTGAAAGGCTTCTAAGAGAATCGATACCTGGGAGTCGCCATCGCGGCTTAGTAGGTCCAGGGTGCGGCCTGGCGCGAGGAACCGTTCCAGGCGATTTCCTGCCAGGACTCCCCAAACAGCCCCCAGCATCAGCAGGATTAAACCGGTGTGCACCAGCAAGGGTCCAACTCGTCCTGCGGTGCCTTTACGGGCTGCAAAGCGGTTGTCTTTGCGCTCGAGGCGCCAGCCCTGTTGGCTTAAAACCGTTGAAAAGGCTTGAAGTGCTGAGTTGGAATCTGAACAGGGAAGACTTTCTGCAATGGCGAGTTTGCTGAGCTGGCGGGGGTTGCTGTAATCAATCCATCGCCTTGCGGCCTGCAGCGCCGGCCATTGGCGTCGCCAGCTGCAAAGAATCAGCGCCAGGCCGAGCCATGCGAGGAGAGACAGAAACCAAACGCTGGAATACACATGGTCGAGCTGAAGCTGAAGGACCTGCTCTCCGTTGAGTATTCCGAGCCAAGGTCGCGTGGCGTAGGCCTCGACATAGCTGCGTGGAGCATCCCCTTGTGGAATTGCGGTGCCAACGGCGCTGGAAAGAGCGATCAAGAACAGCAGCACGATCGCAACCCGAAGATCCGACAGCCAGGCAATTAGACGTCTCATCAGCTCCAGCGTGCAAGCAGAGTGAGCAGCCCCGTTGTGAGAAGAACGACTCCACTGATGGGAGGAACCCATCGTCCGATGGGTCGAAGCTTAAGCAGCTTTGGAACACTGGCTGCGAACGTTCCTGCAATGAGCAAGGGCAGGACTTGACCGATGCCGAAACTTGTCAATAACGCTACCCCCACTAACGGTCGGCCGCTCTGGGCAATCCAACCGAGAAGAACAGCCACGACTGGTGTGGTGCATGGTGAGGCTGCAACACCGAAAGCTAGACCCGCTGCCACTGGTGCAAAGGGGGCAGGAACTTTGTTGCGCCAACTGTTTGGATCAGGTCCAGCAGGAAGGGGAATGCGTAGGAGGCCCAGCAGGTTCAGGCCCATAGCAACCGCAAGAAGGGCCACCAGACTCGGCACCAATGCTGGCATTTGGCCATAAATCTTTCCTAGCAGTCCACTCAAGCTCCCCAGCACAACCAGTGCGCCAACGATTCCACAGCAAAAAGCCAAGCTGCGTTGCCATGGTGTGCGTCCGTCTTCGAAACCCGCCAGATATGCAAGCGTTACGGGAAGAAGCGAGAGTGAGCAGGGCCCCAAACTGGTTAATGCCCCTCCGCCGAAGACAAGCGCGATAGTGAGTGGGCCAGGGTTCGCTAACGCACTGCTCAACAGCGCTTCACTGCGCTGGGCCATTTCGGAGAGCAGCAACCAGTCCACAGGCACCCACCAGGCATTACGAGCCTATCCAGTTCTGACACGTTGCGATTGGCTTGGTTCGTCGAATTGCAGTTGTTCGGACCTAAGGCTTGGTCGAAATCGTTCGAAGTGCTTCGTTTGAACGGCGTCCGATTAATCCAGTTGATTCCAGGGAACAGCGTATTAACAGCCCCATGATCACAAGGCTGGACATCAGTGAGTTCCCTCCATAACTGATCATCGGTAGCGGTAGGCCCGTGGTGGGCATCGCTCCAGAAGCGACGGCGATGTTGAGGATCGATTGCCCCACCAGGATCGTGCAACAGCCGATGGCCACGAGCCTGGCTTGATTGCTGCGGCAGCGCAACGCCACCCGCAGGCCCACCCAGGCCACCAACATGAGGAAAAGAAGCAACATCAGCGATCCCACGAAGCCGAATTCTTCGGCAAAAACGGCGTAGATGAAATCGGTGCTTTGAATCGGTAGATATTGCAGTTTTTGGGTGGAGAGTCCGTAGCCCTGGCCCATTACGCCGCCGGATCCAATGGCCAAAAGGCTTTGCATCAGTTGATAGCCATCGCCCATCGGGTCGTGCCAGGGGTCGAGGAACGACACCACCCGCAGCCGTTGGTATTCATTAATCAAGATGCTGGCGGTGCCAAGTGCTCCGCCGGCAAAGGCCGTTCCCAGCAGACTGCGCCAACGCAGGCCAGCGGCAAGGGCCACCATCCAAAGGGTTAAGCCCATCAATGCAGCGGTGGAGAGATTGGGCTGTTTCAAGATCAGCAACAGCAGCCCCCCAAAGCTCACCAGCCAGAGCAACTTTTGATCGATGGCCATTCGGGTCCATGGTGCAAATAGGTTGGCGGCCTGCAGCACCACAAAAGGTTTCACCAATTCCGAGGGCTGAATCTGTAGCGGGCCCACCACCAGCCAGCGGCTGGCTCCATTCACGGTGGTGCCCATCACCAGGGTGGCGGCGATCAGGATGCAGCCCATCCACAGCCCTGGCCCTGCCCATTTCAGCAGTCGCCGCAGGTCGATGCTCAGCGTGAGACCTAGCAGGCTCCAGCTGGCCAGCAGCCAGATCGTTTGGCGCTTCACGTAGAAAGCGCCATCGCCCATCTCACGCAGCGCCACCCACCAGCTCGCTGAGGCCAACACCACCAAGCCGGCCACGCTCCAAAACGCAGCCAGACCAACGAGTAGCCGAGCTTCTGCTGGCCATAGTTGCCAGGGAAGTGGCATCAAGCGTTGCAAGAGTCCAACTTGTTCTTGCTTCACCCGGTGGCGCGATACAGAACGACGACGTGAGGCAGAAGCGTTCAGCAACGGGTTGGCAATTTGGAAAGTTGTCCTATTGAGCCGCGATCTCGCGATTTTGCCAAGGCGTTGTTGTTAAAAAACAACAGCTAAATCTTGGATTGTTTGCAGTCGATATGGGCGTCTTTAGGCGGCGTTTATACGTCCATGTTCAACTTCCCACTGGATGTGGCGTCCCCAAGCCTGTTGCCTTACCCAACAGCGTCCCCCACGGCAATGCAGCACTTGGAATGGAGGAAGATCAGCCGGTTGATTTTCCAGGGTCACGAATGTTCCCGGCCGAAGCAGAGGAACCACCTGGGCAAGTTGAAGAGGGTGGTTGGACACGTCGTGACGGTCAATTGAGGAAGATCCTCCCGTTGGAATTCGATTCAAGCCCTAGATGTCCTGTTTTCTTTGGGATCGGGTCTGCTTTTATGACGGAATGGCGTCAAAACAGCGTCTTGATTTAGAACTCGTGGCCCGAGGTTTGGTGGCCTCCCGGCAGCAGGCGCAGCAGCTGATCCGTGCTGGCAAGGTGCGCGATGGAGCTGGCACTGTTTTGGATAAGCCCGGTCACGACGTGAAGGACACGCTGCAGCTCCAGGTGGAGCATCCACCACGGTTTGTCTCGCGCGGAGGTGAGAAATTGCTGGCGGGGCTGGCTGCATTCCCGATTTCGGTGCAGGGGCGTATTTGTCTGGATGGTGGTATTTCCACGGGTGGTTTTACCGACTGTTTGCTGCAGCACGGTGCCAAACGGGTGTATGGCGTGGATGTGGGGTATGGACAAACGGCTTGGAGCTTGCGCACCGACGATCGGGTGGTCTTGCGGGAGCGGACCAACCTGCGTCACTTACAGCCCGAGGCGTTGTACGGCGAGGCAGATCCTTGGCCCACCCTGGCGGTGACGGATGTGTCGTTTATTTCCTTGCGTTTGATCCTGCCGGCTTTACGTCGCTTGCTTCACGGTTCTGATGCAGAAGCGCTGGTGTTGGTGAAGCCGCAATTTGAGGTGGGCCGTGATCGGGTCGGACGGGGTGGGGTGGTGCGTGATCCGGCGGCCCACTGCGATGCGATCGAGATGGTGATCACCGCTGCAGCAGCGCTTGATTGGTTCGCCCAAGGGATCGTCGCCTCTCCGATTACCGGTCCGGCAGGAAACCATGAATATGTGCTCTGGCTAGGAGCCAACCGCACCGCTCCTGAATTTGATCTCCAGCTCTTGGTGAAGTCAACGCTTCATTGAGTCGTCGAGTGAAGGATGCAGAGGTGAGTTTTGGCCAATAAAAAAGCCCAGCCTTGAGGCCGGGCTTTCGCCTCAAGGAGCGTGAGTGATTAATTGCCGACGTTGACTTGTCGGCCTCCGGTGCAGAGTTCCACCTTGATAATGCGTCCCCCTTGCTTTTGGATGCGCTGTTGTTCAGCGAACCAGCTGTCGTAGGGGACCCACTTCGTAAAGAAGGTGTTTTGTAGTTCTCGCTGCGCCCGAACCTTTTCAGGGCTGGGGATGCAAGCGGTGACTTTGAACAACCGCATGGGCTTCAGTTGCCGAGGCCGGAACAGATGTAGTCGAAGTACACACCCATTTCCTTGCCAGCATCGGGGCCGACTAGGCCTGCGGTGACCTCTTTCATGGCCTGAATGGCCTGAACCGTGGCACCAATGGGAACGCCTAGGGAGTTGTAGGTCTCTTTGAGGCCATTCAACACACGCTCATCGAGGATGGAGGTGTCACCGGCCAGCATGGCGTAGGTGGAATAGCGCAGGTAATAGTCCAGATCGCGAATGCAAGCTGCATAGCGACGGGTGGTGTACATGTTTCCACCCGGACGGGTGATGTCTGAGTACAACAGCGCTTTGGCGACAGCGTCGCGAATGATCGCGGAAGCGTTGGCGCTGATCGTGGCAGCAGCCCGAACCCGCAGCTCGCCGCTGGCGAAATAGGACTCGAGATTGGTCATCGAGGCCGTGTCCAGGTACAAGCCTTGGACGTCGGACTTATTGATGACGTTGGTGATGGCGTCTTGCATGGATGCGTGGGGAGGCGTGAAGGAAAGTCAGCAGCGTGTTCAGGCGAGGGCGCCCACCACGTAGTCGAAGTAGGTACCTGCTTCATCGGCGTCAGAGCCGGTTAGAAGACCCATGGCGACATTCTTCATTTCACGCACGGCCTCTGCCATCGCTTCTAAGGGGGTGCCCAAAGAGCGGTAAAGCTCCTTGGCGCCAATCACACCGATCTCTTCGATCGGTGTGACGTCGCCAGCAACGATGCCGTAAGTCACCAGGCGCAGGTAGTAATCCATGTCGCGCAGGCATGTGGCAGTCATTTCTTCGCCGTAGGCGTTTCCGCCGGGAGAAATGACGTCAGGACGCTTCTGGAAAAGCTGGCCGCCGGCCTGCTTAACAATGCGCTCGCGGCTTTCGCACAGAACCTGAGCTACCCGTAAACGGCGCTGACCGCCGGTTACGAAAGCCTTGATCTGGTCGAGTTCGCCAGGGCTTAGATAGCGGGCTTCGGCGTCCGCGTTGATGATCGAGTTGGAGACGATGCTCATGCAGTTCTGCCTCGAAGCAAGCGGCCGCCCGTAGGAGAC
Organism: Synechococcus sp. AG-683-B21; assembly: GCA_003210515.1. Classification (GTDB taxonomy): domain Bacteria; phylum Cyanobacteriota; class Cyanobacteriia; order PCC-6307; family Cyanobiaceae; genus Parasynechococcus. The sequence goes on from QCVC01000042.1 coordinate 9,837, forward strand.
CGATATCCGGTGAATAGGTGGAAGATCCCGAGGGATCAAATCTCAGAGTAAAGGCTGAGACAGGGTGTCGAAGCGTTTTGCATCGAGGTGTTCACAACGATCAACAAGAATCGGTGTGTCTCTCGAGCGCAACGTGTCGGCTGAGGCATTCTGCTCTGAGCTGGCCCAATGCCCTGGGCTTGGGTAACAGTTCTTCATGGCCAGGCTCCGATTGTGAAATCCATTGGGCCGCAGTGGATTCCCTTCCTTATATCCTTGTCAATTCTCAACAAGAAATCGTTCCGATAAAGAGCCTCATCGGAACGTTTTAGACACAATTTTTGAGCAGCGATATCGCTTGGTTATTGGTAGTGATCCGAGCTTGTGGAGCCTTAGATCGCGTCCTCTGTGGACGGATTGATCGCGGCGTTACCGCGATATAGCGCAGCTGTTCGCTGCAGGGTTGCTTGGCTCACGCCTGCACGGGTATTCATGCCATCTATGCGTGGAACGGTGTCCCCATCAGGTCGCTTTTCGAGTAGTTCTTTAACGGCAGCGGGTTGACCCGCTTGAGCACGGATCGTGAGAAAACGGCTCACCTCTGCAGGGGCAGCGGCTCGACCAAGCAGAGCCAACGTTGCCGCTGACGCTGCTCTTAAGGGCGCCATGTTGAACAGCCTCGTCTGGAAGGCGTCACTCATGGCGATTTCTTCAACGAATTGGTTCAGCGATGTGTCGCTGTTGCGGAGTCTTGATTCCGCTTCAATCAAACGCTCATCTTGTAGCGGAACTCGGTTGAGAACTTGCTTGTAAGTGGCATCAATGATTGATCGCAAATCGCTTTCAGAGCAAGGCCGATTTAACCGAAGATTTGTTGGCAAGCTTGAGCGAAGTCGGTAGCCATCGGCGCCGGAGATGGCAGATAGAGCCCCAGTCATCGGGGTGAGTGGTGCTGCTGAGGATGTCGATCTCGTTTTCGAGAGCCCAAAACCACGTGTTGATCGGCCACCTCCAATCGGTTCGCCGAGGCGAATCAAGCGAAGGCTTGACTGCAGGTCTTCGCCCTGCCTGAAGTTACGGGCAAGGCTCGTCCAATCAGCGCTGGAACTTTTTGCTGCACTGGCCAAATTCCTTCGTGTGACCTCACCGCTGCCTCGAAACACTTTTGTGGTGCTCGCATCAGGGCGACTTCCCAGGACGAACGACGAGCTGTCGTAACCGAATTGCTTCACGTCGCGCGTGAGCGTGGCGGTTCGTCTCACATTCAAGTCTTTCGGGGTGATGAAGCGTTCGTATGGAACGGTGTCTTCCCCGAAGCAATCCTTGTATTCCTCGCCGTTGACGAGAGCATCCACCACGCCATAGAACCCATGGCGTGCGGCCGTATCAAACAAGGCATCAATTTCCCAGCGTCCAAAGGTTGGCCGTCCGAGGAGGCGCCGATGCATGACTTCAATCGCTTTGATGATGTAGAGGCCACTCCAGTAGCGGCGCCGGAATGCATCAGAGCGGGCCACACTTCGGACAAACTCACGAAGACAAATGTCTCCGTTTTCAAGGCGAGCTTCCGCTGAGGTCAGCCGTTCGCCGGCGTAACCAGCGTTTCCTAAAACCTGGACGTACACCGCATTGATCACGGCTTGGGTGCTGGACTCCGTATTCCGAACGCTGGGCTGCCCTCCACGTTTTGGATTGACGGAACCACCGGTGGCAATTTGTTGGAGACGCATCACCCGTGGGCCAACTTTGCGGGGTCGGCTATTGCGGAACTGGTTGCTGTTCATCTGCCCGGGAGAGGCCATGCCGTTGCTCACCAGCAGGCGACGGCTGTCGTAGCCATAGGGCGCGGGGCGTGTACTGACTGATGCTGTTCCACTTGGGAAAATGGCGCCGTACTGATTCCCGACAGGATCGTTGCTGCCTCCGTAGACGTGCTGATCGGCAAAGGGTTGGCGGTAGGACGCGTACAGAGTGATGTACTGCGGTGCCCCTTCAAACGGTGCACTGAAGTTGAACAATTTGCGATTGGAGCCCCAGCCAGCGCTTTCCTGGGCTTCCTCACCCAGATCCCGCAGGTAAGGAACGGTCTCTTCGCCAAAATTTTGGGCGTATTCGGCGGAGTTCACCAAGACATCCACGAGGCCGTTGAGGCCTTGGGCACTCAGGATTGCAAAGGATTTTCTAAATTCTTCAATCGAGCTGATCCCACGGCCGAGGAAGTGGCGATAGGCCAGCTCCACCACACGGCTGTTGACAAACCGATCGTGAAATTGTTGTCGGTATTCCTTGCTGCGGCCGAGGGCGCGCACGAATTCCCGCATGGAAATTTGGCCTTGGACAACCTGGCTGGCTGCCACCGAGCAAGGATTTTGGGA